>DASUMN010000039.1:0-6741 GCA_036277675.1 Nitrospira sp.
GCTGCTTCAGCCGCCGGTTCTCGTCCTCCAGCTGGCGGAGCTTCTTCACATCACTGACTTCGAGCCCCGCATATTTCGTCCGCCACTTATAAAACATGGCATCCGAGATGCCATGCTTGCGGCAGAGCTCCTGAACCCCAAGCCCCGCGTGGGCATCCTTGAGCACCGCGATGATCTGTTCCTCCGTGTGCCATTTCCTGGTCATGGACCCCTCCTGTGGGACCCATCTCAGCACAGTCGGACTTCCTCGCCAATGATCTAGTTTTTGGGGGAAGGTCACTCTCAGCCACTGTAGCCTTTTGCAACAGCGAAGACTGTTCGCTGTGGCCTATTTCCTTTTACCATGGCTGCCATTCTTTCGTGACCCGATAACTTCGCAGTTTTATTAGTGAGGGTTTTCAGACCAGGTTTTCTGCCGAGGCACCTTGCTTGCTGTTCATCTTGAGAGAAAACGTGATTGTCTTTCACCAGTCTGCGAGGGAAGGAGGGACTGGGTACCTTGTTGTGAAATGTCTGATTCTGCCGACCAGGAACCTGCTACAGATTCTGCCGTTCATCATGTGAGATGAACGGCTTAACGGGAGGCTCGTTATGGAAATCAAAGTGTTGTTGTGCAACTGCAAGGGGCTCTGCGACTCATTTAAAGACTCCGACATGAACAAACTCCCGTTCGAGGTCGAATCCGACTTGGACGTCAAGTACACGGTCCTGAGTCCGCAGTTGTGCGGCCAGGGGGGGAACGCCATTTTGGAAGAGGCCATGAAGACGGCAAGCCCGGACAGTTACCTGCTTGTCGGCGCCTGTGCTCCGAAAGCCCAGGAAAAGCTCTTCAAGAAACTCATTCGCGCGACTGGTTTCAACGACAAGCATTTTGTGCCGGTCGATATCCGAGGCACCGACAACGCGGGAATTCTGAATCGTCTGCGCGAATCTGTTGAAGGCATTCTTAAGCAGGCGGAAGCCGGACCAAGTCCTGCGGCATAAGCAGACAGATGATTTGCACGAGAAGGCGAGTGCAATTTGGACACGAGCACTAGTCTCCAGCTTGATGAGGTGAGCGTCGAGGTCGGCGGACGACTGATCCTCCACGATGTCAGCTTGCGAATCGGTCCCGGAGAGACCCATGTGCTCTTCGGTCCGAATGGATCAGGGAAATCCTCATTGCTGATGGCCATCATGGGACTGAGTCGCTATCGCGTCACCAGGGGGCGTATCCTATTTCAGGGCCAAGACATCACTCATTTCCCTGTCGATGAGCGCGCGCGACTCGGAATCGGCCTCATGCAGCAGCGCCCTCCGAGCGTGCGCGGTATTCCGTTGGGACAGCTTGCCGAAGTCTCGGCGCAGGGGAAGAACGGCAAACGAGTTGCGGAACTGGCGGACCAGCTTGGCTGCTCCAGTTTGCTCGCGCGGGATGTGAACGTGGGGTTTTCAGGCGGCGAAATCAAGAAAGCCGAATTGCTGCAGCTCATGGCCCAGCAGCCGGCGTTGGCCTTGGTCGATGAACCGGACGCCGGGGTTGATCTGGACAGTATTGCGGTGGTGGGTCAAGCGCTTGCCTGTCTCGTGAAGCAGCCCAGTGCCGAGGCCGTGGCGCCGGCGGCATTTATCATCACGCATACTGGCCACATCCTCAATTATCTGCGGGCCGACGTGGGGCATGTGCTCTACGGTGGTACCCTCGTCGGCGAAGGGGAAGGACTCCAGCTGCTGGAAGAAATTCGTAAACACGGGTACGGGAAATGTCCGATCTGTCGTTCTCACGTCCCGGTCCAGTAGGTACCGGGGAGGGATCGCTCCGTGCTCGGGCAATCCAGGCCCAGGCGCAGCCGTCACATTATGGCCCCGACCTGGACCTGACGACGTTCAGTCATCCGGCCGAGCAGCAACGCCAACGAGTCGAGGCTCTGCGGTCGCTGGAGCAGCAGATGCGAGAGGCCGCGTTGCTGGCGGGCATAGACAGCGAGGAGACCGGCAGGGCGGCATCGTATTTTCAAGTCGACTCCTCCGCGATCTACGCGCGCATCCAGCGGCGCTATCAAGGCCAGATCGAACTCATGACCGTGACCGAGGCTCTCAAATCCTACGACTGGTTGCGGGACTATTGGTGGCAGGCGGTCGCCGTCGATCAGGACAAGTACACGGCGGCGGTGGAACTGGCTCAAACGGGGGGGTTCTTCTTGCGAGTGTTCGCCGGCCAACGCGTCAAGGAAGCCATCCAGGCCTGCCTGCTCGTGCAGGAGAATAACATCAGTCAGAACGTCCACAATGTCATCATTATCGAAGAAGGCGCCGAAGCCCAACTTATTACGGGCTGTACGCTGCATCCGCGCGTTGAAACGGGGCTGCACATCGGTGTGACCGAAGTGTTCCTCAAAAAGAGCGCGACGCTATCGGAGACGATGATTCATAACTGGGCGGAAGGGTTTCACGTCCGACCACGGACCGGCGTCATCGTGGAGGAGGGCGCGACTTTCGTCAGCAACTACATTCTTCTCCGTCCTGTACGTTCGGTGCAGGCCTATCCACGTATCTTCCTTCGTGGAACGGGTGCACGGGCCCAGTTCAACAGCATCATGGTGGGTCTCAAGGAGTCCCTCATCGATATGGGGACTTATGCGGAGCTGACGGGGCAGGGCACCCGAGCCGATGCGATCTCACGGGCTGTCGCGAGAGACCGGTCCACGATGTATTTGCGGGGTGAGTTAGTCGGTCAGCATGACGAGAGTCGGGGCCATCTGGACTGCCGCGGCATGCTGCTCTCCGAGCACGCCAAGATGCATGCCATCCCCGAATTGCTGGCTGACTCGGCGCCACGGAGTCAGTTGTCCCATGAAGCAGCCGTCGGTCCGATCGCTGAAGAAGCGGTGGAATATCTCATGACACGGGGACTCCCGCGCGATGTTGCGATTTCGACCCTGGTTCGGGGCTTCATGCAGATCGATCTGCCGGGCCTTCCGGAGATCCTGACCAAGCATATCCAGCGGGTGCTCGCGGCGACGGCGGAGCACTCTTTATAAATTAGAGTTGGGCATTGAGATGATCACGATGGAAGCGGTTCTTGACGCGCTGCGAACTGTGCAGGAGCCGGAATTGGGAGATGATCTGGTCAGTCTCGACATGATTCGGGACGTTCAGATCGACGAGGGCAAGGTCCGGTTCACTTTGGTCCTCACCACTGCGTTCTGTCCACTGAGTATGGAGATTCAGGAACGATGTGAGGAGGCGGTTCGGCGGCTGCCCGGTGTGCGTGACGTGGTGATCACAATGGGTGCGAATGTCGGACCGGTGGCGTGAGCAGGAGGATGGAGGACGGCAAGATGAACCTTCTGCTCTTTGCGCTCCGTGGTCACCCAAGAGCTGAGGACTCTTTGCGATGAACGAACGACGAATGCTCACGATAGACGGCAATGAAGCCGTGGCCTCAGTTGCCTACCGGACGAACGAGGTGATCGCGATCTATCCGATCACCCCCGCTTCCGCGATGGGCGAACTGGCCGACGAATGGGCGACACAACAGAAGCCGAATCTCTGGGGAACGATCCCCACCATTGCGCAGATGCAGTCGGAAGGCGGAGCCGCTGGGGCGGTCCACGGCGCTCTGCAGGCCGGCGCCTTGACCACGACCTTCACGGCCTCGCAGGGGTTGCTATTGATGATACCCAATTTGTACAAGATCGCCGGAGAACTCACGGCCTTCTGCATGCATGTGGCCACGCGCACCGTCGCCACTCACGCCCTGTCCATCTTCGGCGATCATTCCGATGTGATGGCCTGTCGCCAAACCGGGTTCGCCATCTTGACTTCCGGCTCCGTACAGGAGGCGCATGACCTCGCCTGCGTCGCCCAGGCCGCAACGCTGACTAGCAGGATTCCCTTCATCCATTGCTTCGACGGCTTCCGCACGTCCCATGAAATCGCCAAGATCGAGGAACTGACGGATGCAGATCTCCTCGCCATGATCGACGAGAGCTCCATTCAGACCCACCGGGAGCGAGCCTTGACCCCGGACCGTCCGGTCCTGCGCGGCACGGCGCAGAATCCGGATGCCTTCTTCCAGGCACGCGAAGCCTGCCAGCCGTTTTACTCGGCCTGTCCAGACCGCGTGCAAGCCGTGATGGACCAATTTGCCGCGCTGACCGGCCGGCCGTATCACCTGTTCGACTACGTCGGCCATCCAGACGCCGAACGCGTGATCGTGCTGATGGGCTCAGGCGCTGACACCGTTCATGAGGCGGTCGAGTGGCTCATCGATCATGATGAGCGAGTCGGCGTCCTGAAGGTTCGCCTCTATCGTCCGTTCGCCGTTCAGCAGTTCCTGGCCGCCCTTCCACCAAGCACCCGGGCCCTCGCCGTGCTGGACCGGACGAAAGAGCCTGGTTCGGTGGGTGAGCCGCTCTATCTCGACGTGGTCGCCGCCTTGCACGAGGCACGTGCCGAGAGACTAAGCCGCTTTACGGAAGAGCCGACCGTCATCGGTGGGCGGTATGGGTTATCTTCGAAAGAATTCACGCCGGCCATGGTCAAAGCCGTCTTCGATGAACTGGCCAAGGCCCGTCCGACGCGTCATTTCACGGTCGGGATCACGGACGACGTCAGCCGGACCTCGTTGCCTGTCGATCCAGAATTGGACATTGAACCTCCCGATGTGCTTCGAGCCGTGTTCTTCGGACTGGGCTCCGACGGAACGGTCGGCGCCAACAAGAACTCGATCAAGATTATCGGTGAAGGCACGGACCGCTGGGTGCAAGGGTACTTCGTCTACGACTCGCGCAAAGCCGGCGCGATGACGATCTCGCATCTCCGGATGAGCCCTCGTCCGATCCGCTCGGCCTCGCTCATTCGACAGGCGGGCTTTCTGGCCTGCCATCAGTTTGACTTTCTGGATCGGTACGATGTGCTGGAATACGCGGCGCCCGGCGGTATCTTTTTGTTGAACGCGCCTGCTTCCGCCGACAGGGTCTGGGATGAACTTCCACGTGAAGCCCAGACGCAGATCCTCGACAAGCGCCTCCGGTTCTATGTGATCGATGCCTATCGCGTCGCCGGTGACACTGGGTTGGGCCGACGCATCAATACGATCATGCAGACTTGTTTCTTCGCCCTTTCGGGAATCTTGCCGATTGAGCGAGCGATGGCCGAGATCAAACAGGCGATCGAAGAGACCTATGGCAAATGGGGAGCCGACACGGTGCGAAAGAATTTAGCCGCCGTGGATCAGGCCCTCGCGCATCTGCATGAAGTCCGTCTGCCTGACCACGTTACGGCGACTCGCGCATTTGCCCCATTGGTCCCCGCTGAGGCACCGGACCTTGTCAAAACGGTCACGGCGCTCATGCTGGCCGGCAAGGGGGACTGGCTGCCGGTGAGCGCCTTTCCCGTGGACGGGACCTGGCCCGTGGGCACGGCCAAATGGGACAAGCGCAACCTGGCCCAGGAGATTCCGGTCTGGGATCCCGCCATCTGCATCCAGTGCAACAAGTGCGCGATGGTCTGCCCCCATGCCGCGATTCGCGCCAAGGTTTATGCGCCTGCGGCCTTAACCGGAGCGCCCTCGGCCTTCAAGGCCGTGGACTACAAAGCCCATGAGTTTCCTGGGTTCCGTTATACGATCCAGGTGGCCCCCGAGGATTGCACCGGCTGCAACCTCTGCGTGATGGTCTGTCCCGCCAAAGACAAATCCAATCCGAAGCACAAGGCTATCGACATGCGGCTGCAACGTCCGCTGCGAGAGGTCGAACGAAACAACTACGCGTTCTTTCTCCAGCTTCCCGAGGCCGATCGGACGGCCGTCAAACCGGATGTGAAGGGGATTCAGTTTCTTGAGCCTCTGTTTGAATATTCGAGCGCCTGTCCGGGCTGTGGCGAGACACCCTACCTCAAACTGTTGACCCAGCTATTCGGCGACCGGGCCTTGATCGCCAATGCCACCGGTTGTTCGTCGATCTATGGAGGGAATCTCCCGACGACGCCCTACAGCGTCAATCGGGATGGACGCGGGCCGGCCTGGTCGAATTCTCTCTTCGAAGACAATGCGGAATTCGGGTTCGGTTTTCGGCTGGCGCTGGACCAGCACAGCGAGCAGGCGCGGGCCTTGCTCAGCCGTCTCGCTCCACAGCTGGGGACGACGTTAGTCGATGAACTCTTGCAGGCCGATCGCCACAGCGAAGCCGGTCTTGCCGCCCAACGGCAACGCGTCGCGGTTCTGAAGCAGACACTGTCGGCGCTGGCCTCTCCGGAGGCGCGTCGGCTGACGACGCTGGCGGACTATCTGGTGCGAAAGAGCGTCTGGATCGTCGGCGGCGACGGCTGGGCCTACGACATCGGCTATGGCGGACTGGACCACGTGCTGGCAATGGGGCAGGACGTCAACATCCTCGTGCTCGATACAGAGGTCTACTCCAATACGGGAGGACAGCAGTCGAAGGCCACCCCTCTGGGCGCAGCCGCGAAGTTCGCGACCGCGGGCAAGGCGACACCCAAGAAAGATCTAGGCTTACTGGCGATGACGTACGGCACGGCCTATGTGGCGCGAATCGCCTTCGGCGGCAAAGACACCCAGACCGTGCGCGCGTTCCAGGAAGCAGAATCGTTTCCCGGCCCCTCGCTTCTGATCGCGTACAGCCCTTGCATCGCCCATGGCTACGATTTGAAATTCGGCATCGACCAGCAGAAGTTGGCGGTGGAATCGGGCTATTGGCCGCTGTATCGATTCGACCCGCGCCGGATCGAGCAAGGAGT
>DASUMN010000040.1:0-3965 GCA_036277675.1 Nitrospira sp.
GTTCCGCGACCCCCGCGTGATTCCCGACCTCATCATGCTCTTGAAGGACGGCGTGTTACGAGAGAAAGCCGCGGCGGCCCTGGCGGTCATCGGCGACACAGCCATCGAACCGCTGATTGCCTTCCTCTACGACCCCAAGGCTTCTGAGGTGGAAGTTGAACAAGAGCGGGTGCTCTCTTATGCCTCGGTCCGGCTGACCGCGAAGGACGCACTGCGGTTGATCGTGTTGGAAACCTTGGAGAAGCTCGGCTGGGCGCCTCCGGCAGAAGAACTGAATATCAGTTCCAGCCAGGCGGACAATCTCCGGGTGGACCGGCCGTTGGGCGAAACAGGCCGCTTCGGGCCATCAGGCGATACAGCCTAATCCGGTGTGATAGATGGACAGTTCACTCGACCCGCAGCAACACGAGTGGGCTGGGCATGAGCGAGTCATCGTCTTCGACGGGGTCTGCAACTGGTGCAATGCTTGGGTGAATTTCACGCTCGATCACGATCCCCACGGGAAATTCAAGTTCGGCACACTGCAATCCCAACCGGCACAACAGATCCTCACAGAGCTCGGTTTTCACGCCGACGACTTTGAGACCTTTCTACTGTTGGAGCAAGGTCGCGTCTTCACCAAGTCCACGGCGGCGCTCAGAATTGTCCGGCAATTGTCCGGCCTCTGGCCGCTCCTGTACGTCGGCTTCGTGATTCCCCGGCCTCTTCGCGACACCCTGTACGACTACATTGCGCGTCACCGCTACCGCTGGATGGGCAAATCCGAAACCTGCCGCGTCCCCACCCAGGCTGAGCGCGAACGGTTTGTGTGAATGGGCACCAGGCCCTTGACTCGAAAAGCCGGCGATGGTTGGTAGCCCTCAGTGGCCAGCGATGACTCCCGCCGACCGCTGAAAGCTGATTGCTGACAGCGAAAAGCTACTTTCTCACCGCGATCCCATGCGCGTCAGCGGTTTCTTTGCCCTCTTTCATGTTCGTAATGGCAACCTGCCCCTTGTAGTGGCCGACTCGTCCTTCCGCATCGACGTGAATCACGCCCACACCGGGAATCGTCCCCTTGGCGTTGTGCGCATCCTTGTCGTTCCCGGTGAGCGGACTCTGCCCGCGCAAGGTGACGAACACATACTGGCCGTCCGGTGCCATATCCATCAGATCCGGAGCCGGGTCTGCGTTGGCGCTCGTGGTCAGATTGATCGCCCCGACACTCAAGTTGCTCAGCGTATCGATGATCTCGACATTGTTCCCAGCCCGGTCCGCATTCCACACATACCGACCAACTGAGGCCATGCCATGCGAATCGGCGAACTGGTCGTCGCGCTGTGAGACGAGCTTGACCGAAATCGACTTGGGCAGGTTCGAGATGTCGAGCGCATAGACATCGTAGGATAACGGCGCGACAGGCCAGCCTCCACCGGAATTGATGTACATCGTCCCGCCGGATTCGATGCCGCCGCACCCAGCCGGGTGAATTTGGTTGTTATCCAGCGTCGCCACGACTTTCATGGGTGTGACGGTCACGTCCACCACCAGCAACCCGCCCCCCCGGAGCGTAATGAAGGCATACCGGCTCGTCGATTCGGTGATTGGGCAGATCGGCGAGGCATCCGGCCGCTCGCCGCCTTCGAATGACGCCAAATTAAGGATATCCTTCTCAGGATCGAAACTGAACTTGTGCGCCGCATAGTCTGTCCAGATGCGGATGAACTTCTTGTCGGCGATGTTGGCGGCGATGGCCATTTTCTGGTTTGGCGTCGGCCAGGCCGCGTGTGCATTCTTGCCCATCGACAGACAGGCGTCCGGTTTCTTGGTCACAGCATCCATGAACAGCACGTGACCGCTCAAGAACGAGATGATGACGTGGTCTTGCGCCGCGTTGAAAAAGACCATGTGCGGACGGCGGACAGCTTTCTTTGTGGCGTTTTCGCAGAATGTGCCGATCTCTCCAGCCAGATCGATCGTTTGGGCCGGTTTGGCGGAAGCGGGATTCGCCGCGAGCTTGGCGCCGTCGAAAATGTGGAGGTAGCCCCCGCTCTCCTTCCCGGTATCCGACTGATCGGCCACCCAAACCTCATAGGCCTGTGCCGCGGGCGCTGCCCCGATCGACGCAACCAGCACGGCCGCCAGGCCGATCGAACGTCCCTGTGATACAGAATTCCCGAGGTGAGTCATAACGGCCTCCAAGATGGATGAACGGAATACAGATTACCGCCTATATTGAACTGTTTTACGTCCTGTTTCCAGAGGGGCCATTCCGCACACCCCGCGTTGACCCTGCAAAAAACCCTATGTTAGGGTCATCGACTGCCTTCGGAAAAGCAATGGAATGACAGATCCGGTTGCTGAACAGATTGCCGCCCTGCGGGACGACGATTGGGCCATTCGGGAAGAAGCCGCTACCCTCCTGGGCGGGCTGAAAGATCCGCGCGCGGTCGATCCGCTGGTGTCGGTCCTGCGCGACCAGGATCGATCCGTCCGAGAAGCGGCTGTCGGCGCCTTGGCGTCCATCGGAGCTCCGTCCGTGATGGCTTTGGGCATGTGCCTGACCGATCCGGAGCTGTCGGTGCAAGAGGCAGCCTCGGCGGCCCTGGCCTCGATCGCAGATGCGCGTGTGCTAAACCAGCTTGTGCAGGCCTTGCGCAGCCAAGATTGGATTGTCCGTATGCATGCCGCCAAGGCACTGAGGCGTATCAAAGATCCCGGATCGGTTCGCGCGTTGGCGCCGTTGCTTCAAGACAAAGTCAAAGCGGTGAGGGAAGAGGTGTCGTCGGCGTTGGCGGCTATCGGCGAATCTGCGATGCCTGCCCTGCTGGAATCATTGGCCCATCCGGATTGGCTGGTGCGGCTGCATGCCGTGGAGGCCTTGGGAAAAACCCGGTCGTGCGAAGCGGTCCAACCGCTCCTGACGGCTTTGTTCAACGATGCAGACTCCGCCGTTCGCGAAGATGCCGTGCGTGCCTTGGGCACCATCGGAGATCCTCAGGCCGTCGGATTTTTATTGACCGTCATGGCGAACGAGCCGGCGCTGCGTGTGTTGGCCATCGAGGCACTCGGCCGCATCGGAGACCGCCGCGCTGTTCCAGCCTTGATCTGCGCGGCGAGGGGAGCGAATCAGCCAGAAGGGATGCGAACCGTCTCAGGATGCGGCGATCAGTGGACCGAGGCTCTCATGGCCCAAGCTGCCGCGGTGCACGCATTAGGCTTGATTACAGATGATACGGCACTCCCAACCTTAGTGGATGCGCTTCAGTCGACGTTCACACGGGCAGAAGCCGCCGCTGCGCTGGCCAAGTTCGGCTCGAAAATCGTCCCGTTGCTCATCCCGTTACTCGCTGAATCGACGGATGACAATGTGCGCTATCACGTGAAGGAAACCCTGACGGCCGTGGGATGGAGACCGGGAAGAATTTAGCACTCTCGCTGCTCGTCCTGTGAAAAGCGTATGCCAAAAGAAACGATCGAAACGCTGGTTTCTGAGCTGATCCATGAGGAGGATTGGCGCCGGATGCGGGCCACCGCAGCCTGTGTGGCCGGCGGACCTCGCGCCGTGCAGGCGTTGATCGGGGCGGTCCGTGCCGGCACACCAGACCTCAAGAAAGAAGCGGCGGCGATGTTGGCCCGGATCAAGGACCCGCACGCGGGTGTGGCATTGGTCGGCCTGCTCGAACACGAGGACGAGGCCGTCCGCAAAGCCGGCGCGACGGCGTTGGAACAGATGGCGGGTGTGCTTGATACAGACACGGCTTCGGCACTAGTTGCCTTGCTTCCTACAACCCAGGAAGCAGAATTCAAACGGCTCTTGACGCATCTGATCGGCGCCATTCCGACCGCCGTCATCCCTCTCTGCGCGATGTTGAAACACCCGGACCCGGACAGACAGGTCACAGCGGCGACGATGCTTGACCAGCTCCTAGATCCCCGTTCGGTCGACGCCTTCATCGACGCCATGGGACAGCCGGCAGTTAGGG
>DASUMN010000041.1:0-2496 GCA_036277675.1 Nitrospira sp.
CGAAGCCGATGCCAAAAAAACAGATGAAGGAGGAAAAAAACGGGGACATTCTGAATTTCCAAGCAGGTAAGACCTCGATCTTTGACACCCTAGCCGCCGATCCTCCCCTCGCCTAACCAGAGACCTGCCTGTAACAACACCGTACAATGCGCCGGCGCTCATTCGATCCCCAGAGGCCTATCTTGCTTCCTATTGTTGTTGGCGCGCTCCTCGGTGTTGGGATTGCCGCGCTGGGCAAGTTCACTCGTTTCGATCACGACCGCAGCTTCTATTTCACAATCCTCGTCGTCATCGCATCCTATTATGTGTTGTTCGCAGTGATGGGCGGTTCGGGGCACGCATTGATCTGGGAATTGGTCGTCGCAGCCGCGTTTTCAACCATCGCGATTGTCGGCGCGCTCTTCAGGAGAATAAGGGTCAGGCATGAGTATTGACTTATTTGCGATGGCATAGTGAATGACTGGATCACTGATATCCCTAGCCGCCGCCATGATCTCCCTGCGTGACTTGCCCTGATATGGTCGAAGGAAGCTAGTCGATGGGCTGCCGCAGTTCTCGCCCATGTCCGTGCGCCTCTCGACTGGGTCTGTCGATAGACCCAGCCTATGAGAAAGAGTAGACTCATGTGACTCATGCCTTTCCCTTGAACGGGTTCTCTGAGGCCGGAGAAACGAGCAGAGGGTGGCACAATCAAGGCATCTCGCGGCGTTGCTTGGCCCCAGCCTGATTGCCATCACTCTTACCGAATCGATCAACGCCGACATCTTTACCAACACGTCGGCGCATCTCGTGTATCTCAACGGCGCGTTACTCTTTGTCGCCGGCCTGGCGATTGTCCGTAGCCACAACCATTGGACGGCTCAGTGGCCCGTCTTGATCACGCTCATGGGGTGGGTGTGTCTTTTCGTCGGGTTGGTCCGAATGACCGCTCCGGTCTCCGCCCTTCAGGCTGCTCAATATCCCATGGCTGTGCAGGCGCTCACTGTTCTCCTTTTCGTCATTGGGACCATTCTTACCTTCTATGCGTACCGTCGAGAAGACACCAGGAGGGAATAACCGGCGCAGCCTATTCTCAGCACTCGCAGCCTCATCCCCTCAAGGAGCGACCTATCAAACACACACGCATCATCGTCACTCACTACGGCGGGCCTGATGCCCTTCGGCTGATCGAAGAAGAGTGTCCGGAGCCAAAGCACGGTGAAGTGCGGGTGAAAGTACTGGCCGCAGGTGTTTGTTTGCCTGACATTATGATGCGCGAGGGCATTCATCCGGAAACGCCTCCGCTCCCATTCACACCCGGGTGGGATCTGGTGGGCGTGGTGGATCGCCTGGGCAACGGTGTTTCCGGACTCGACGTGGGCCAGATTGTTGCCGCACTGCCGATACACGGTGCGTACGCAGAGTTCGTCTGTCTACCACACCAAGACGTGGTACCTGTGCCACCCGGGTTGGAGCCTGCCGAGGTGGTCAGCCTCGTGTTGAACTACGTCACGGCATACCAGATGCTGCATCGTTCCGCTAAGGTCAGGCCCGGCCAGCGAGCATTGATTCACGGCGCCTCAGGCGGGGTCGGCACGGCGCTCTTGCAACTAGGGCATCTCTCCGGGCTGGAGATGTTCGGAACCTGTTCATTGCGAGGGGCCTTGGCCGTCGGCGACTTGGGCGCGACGCCGATTGATTACGAGCATCAAGACTTTGTAAGTGAAATTCACCGTCTGACAGGTGATGGTGTTGATGTCGTCTTTGATAGCATCGGCGGCTCTCATATCTGGCGTTCCCGCAAAGCGCTCCGTCCTGGTGGCAGGGTTGTCGCCTATGGGTTGACCGGTTCGCTCCGTGGGGGACGATTGGCGTCTGGGCGATCAGGTGGCCGTCATCGCTTTCGTGCGATCGCAATCTTTGGGTTGTACATCGCTGGCGGTTGGCTGCTTCCAGGCCAAAAACGGGTGATCCCTTACAGCATCCAGTGGCTGGAACGGCTGAGGCCGGAATGGTTTCGACTGGATTTGCGCGCTTTGTTCGACCTTCTTCAACAACAGAAGATCAAGCCACTCGTCGCGCATCAATTTCCTCTTACCGAGGCACAACAGGCGCACGAGCTACTCGGCAAGGGCGGCGTGACAGGCAAGATTGTGCTTGTGCCCAACGGATGATCGCTTGGAGAAGAAAAAGGTGTCAGGAAGCATTTTCCCAGCCGCCGCTACACTCTCCGGCCGTTTGCTGAGCGTTTTCCACAATTTTGTCCGATGGAAGAAGGATCGCTGGAAGTGACTTCACTAACCCCGATTCGTTTGGAGGCAGCGCCATGTGTGGTGTCGCCGTGGAAACGGGCGAGGTTCCGCACGCGCTGAGAACCGCGGAAGGAGAGGTGGAGGCGAGTTTGCCTTGCTCTCTTACTTTCTCTGAGACAGGACAAGAAAATGGGTCGGGAGTCATTGTTTGCCGATCTAAGCTAGGTCAGGTCTTGCCCGCCGACACCCACCCAGCCTTTACTGA
>DASUMN010000042.1:0-9310 GCA_036277675.1 Nitrospira sp.
ACGGCGCGATGCAGCGGGCTGGTCCCAGGCCGGTGCTCAGCGGCCGAGGACGAGACTATTCTGGGCTAGCGGCTGTTCTAAGCCTGCCGATGGGCGTGGACGGCTGCGAAACTCAAACTATCGGCTACACATGTAGACGCAGTGCACTGACGATCTTCGGACCCGGGTTCAACTCCCGGCGCCTCCACCAAACCAAGCTCGCTCGACCCGGAGCCAACATGATGGTTCCGGGCGACGGGATAAAACACCTACCGTGGCGTCTCGCCTCCAGGCGGCGTATCGAGTCGTCAGTGGGTCTTTTCTCTCATACCTTCTCGTCCGATCAGCAGATCATAGGGTGCGAAATCGTCGGTCAGTTCTACTCCTGGAGGCCATGGTTCCGTCCTCCTGGTGCTCAGCAACGCAATCGCTTCGATCGGCAATTGCCGGTTCATGGCTGTCTCGGTGACTTTCCTGGCAAGATCATCCACCGATGAGGTTTCAATGGGGCGACCTCCAAAGAAGATCAGATTTCTGGCCTGACTCATGTCGGTCTTCCATGGACTTTCAATGGGAAAGGTTTGAATGACCGGAAACGCACGTTTCATGGTTTGCACCACCGCCGAGGCACGGGCGAGATCGCCTTCCCTTCCGGACGATGCCAGATTGACTGCTACGACGCCGTCTGGATTCAAATGTGCGCGTACCAGAGCGAAGAACTCCACAGTCGTCAAGTGAAACGGGATCATGTCCCGCGCAAACGCGTCGATCCACATGACATCGTAGGTGTGATCCGTTCTATTGAGGAAGGCACGCCCGTCCTTGACTGAGACATGGTGAGTGGCAGGAGGGCGATAGTCGAAGAATTGTTCCGCCATGCGCACGACGGCTGGGTCGAATTCCACGATGTCGAGCTCCAGCTCAGGCCGATGCTGGGCCAGCCACTTGGCCAGCGAACCCCCGCCATGGCCGAGAATCAGCCCGCGCTTTGGTTCGGGCACCAGTGCCAATGAGGACACCATCATCTGGCTATAGGGAAGAAAGAGATAGGCAGGATCGGCTTTCCACATCGTGGCATGAAAGGTTCGGTCCAAGACGAGATACCGGAACAGTTGATCGTCACGAATGCGGATTTGCTGGTAGGGGCTGTCTTCCTGGTGGATCGGCTGGTTCAACCGCTGAAGCGGGTGCAGCGCCAAGGTGCATAGTCCGATGGAACAGACGATGCCCACACCCAGGGCCAACGGGCGAGCCGACGTTCCTTTCAAGAGCCACAAGATAGCAAGCCCGACTTGGATCCCGCCGAGCCAGGCGACTAACGACTGGCTGCCGATCCAGGAGAGGAGAAAAAACGCAGTTCCCCATGTTCCCACCAGACTGCCGACTGTCGAGAGGGCAATCATGCGCCCTGTGTGAAACCCTACATGCTCCATATCCGCCACGGCCAGCCGAAGCATGGCCGGCAGCACTCCGCTCAACCCGAAGGCCGGCGGCGCAAGGAGCGCGGTGGCGGCCAGACAGGGGCCCCATCGAGGATCTTGGGTGAACGTCTCGATTTCGAACAGGATGGGCTGGTTACTCCAGGCGATGAGAAAGGTCCAACCGCCGGAGCACAGCAGCAATCCGGCCAAGACCTTTCCGCCTGAGTAACGGTCCGAGAGCCAGCCGCCGAAGGCGTACCCGCTGCTCATCGCGGCCAAGATCACTCCGATCAGCGCGCCCCAGACGTACAAGGAATTGCCGAATACCGGTGCCAACAGGCGGCTTCCCAAGATTTCCAACGCCATCACGATGGCTCCCGTCACGAAGGCGGTGGAGAGGAGGAACCAACGAGGGATGCGTATGGAGTTATGCGCCATGGACCGGAAGGAATGGTTGTAGGGAGCCGGATTTTACTCAACGGGTTTTCTTGGAGTCAATGAAGGGGCGAATCAGTTACGTTTGGGATGGTTGAATCAGGGAGGTTTATTGCCTGCCCCAGCTCCCGTTGTTATACTTCGCGGGGCACTCATTTCGACCAGGAGATCAGTTCATGCACATCAGTGTCATTGGAACCGGCTATGTCGGACTTGTCACGGGAGCGTGCTTCGCCGAATTCGGCGTGAACGTCACCTGTATGGACAGCGATGCCCGACGGGTGGCTTCGCTGGAAAAGGGCGACGTCCCGTTCTATGAGCCGGGCATCAAAGAGCTGGTCGCCAAAGGGTTGCGGGAGAATCGGCTGACCTTCACGACCGACATCGCCAAAGCGGTCGATCAAGCGCTCGTACTGTTCATTGCTGTCGGGACTCCTCCCCGTGGAGATGGGTCCGCAGATCTCTCATACGTCGAGGAAGTCGGCCGGGGAATCGGCCGCAATATGAAGGGCTACAAGGTTATCGTCACCAAATCGACTGTGCCGGTGGGGACTGGACACAAGCTTCGTGAGGTCATCAAGCACACACAGAAAGAACCAGTCCGGTTCGATGTCGTGTCCAACCCTGAGTTTCTGCGTGAGGGGTCGGCCATCGAGGATTTCATGCGGCCGAATCGGGTAATAATTGGTACGGACAGCGATCAAGCTGTCGCCATTATGAGGGATCTGTATCGTCCGTTGTATCTGATAGAGACTCCAATCGTGGTCACTGATGTTTTGACGGCAGAGCTGATCAAATACGCCTCCAACGCGTTTCTGGCGACGAAGATTTCCTTTATCAACGAGATCGCCAATCTGTGCGAGAAGGTCGGCGCCAATGTCCAAATGGTGGCCAAGGGCATGGGCCTCGACCATCGCATCGGCTCCAAGTTTCTCCACGCAGGGCCTGGGTTCGGCGGTTCGTGTTTCCCCAAAGACTTGGCCGCGCTCATCCAAACGGGCGAACGCCATGGCCAGCCAATGCAGATCGCTTCCGCTGCCTCGAAGGTCAATGAAGAGCAGCGAAAACGGATGGTGACCAAGATCCGCGAAGCGCTCGGGGGGCTGACCGGGAAGACGGTCGGACTTTTGGGCCTCTCGTTCAAACCGAATACGAACGACCTACGAGAGGCTCCGGCGCTGGCAATCGGGCAAGCACTCCTGGCGGAAGGGGCGGCCATCCGCGCCTATGATCCGGAAGCGCTCGAAGAGGCGTGCCGAGTACTGCCTGCCATACAGGCCTGCCGTGATGCCTACCATGCGGCGGAGGGTGCAGATGCCCTGATTATCATGACCGAGTGGAACCTGTTTCGGAATTTGGAGTTCGAGAAGCTGAAAACGGCGATGCGCAGTCCGGTGTTGCTTGACTTGCGCAACATCTACGATCCGGCACGAGTCGCGGCGGCAGGTTTCACGCACATCTCGGTCGGGCGGCGGGCGCAGAGCCCCACCGCCACTCCCTGAGTCTCTATGCCAGGCGCGGCAGCACGGTCGCGGCCTCCTCTTTCGTTTTCGGCTTATACCCCATTCGGTCCAGGACTTTCAGAATCCTGGTTTTCAGCCGATCGTCGGCGTCGGTAAGGGCTGTTGCGAGCGGTTCGACAGCCGGCTTCCCGATCTTTCTGATGATCTCCGTGGCGGATTGTCGAATCTCATCTTCCTCCGAGACCAATAAGGGAATCAGCGCGGGGACGGAGACTCCGGCAAGTTTGATCAAAGAGTCGTAGGCACGCTGCCGCACGTCACCGACCTCATCCGTCAGGGCATTAACCAGAGGATCGACGGCCCGCTGGTCTTTCAGCTCGCCTAAGACTTCCGCCGCGTACTTCCGATTCAACCAGTGCGGATCTTTGAGGTCCAGCAGCATCGCGTCGGCCCTGGCCGCATTGGGGTCTTTGGCGCGGATCCGAAAACCCTTCGCGATGCGTTTTCCACCTTCCTCCACGACCCGGATCGTGGCGCCGTCCCCGGCCTTGAGTTTCTTGAGGTCTTCGAGGGCCTCCTCCGCTACGTCCAGCACAACCGTCTTGCCGTCGTAGGCCAGCAGCTCGACCTCCAATTGCTTGGCCTCCTGATTGACCGCCACCACCCGTTCCGTGACGAGGTTGAACCCGTCCTTCTTCTCTCCGCCCTTGAGGCCGATTTGTATCAACTTGACTGGAGCATCATCCGCCATGACCGTATCCTTCTCTGTATTGAGGGTGAATCTTATGTTGCAGGCGTCCAACCGAGGCTGGCCAACACGGCTTCAACGGTTTCCTGGACCATCGTATTCTCATCTTCCAGCAGCGGCAATAGGGGTTGGATCGCCTCGGCTGCGCCGAGCCGGGCAAGCGATTCGGCGGCATTGCGTCGAACCAGCCAATCTTCGTCCTTCAGGGACTCGATCAGAGGGACGACACCACGCCGATCGCCGATCCGTCCCAACGCGTCCGCCGCATGGCGGCGCACCATCCAATTGGTGCCCAGCAGCCCGTCGATCAGCGCCTCAACCGCCCGCACATCGCCGACTTTCTTGAGCACGCGCGCCACATCTTCTCGCACCGTGCTGTCTTCCAGCGCATCGATCAGTCCCGGGACGGCACGGGAGTCGCCGATCCGCTCCAGCGCCCAGACCGCCGCCGTCCGCACGGCGCCGTCCTTGTCCTTCAGCGCGACGACCAGTGGCTCGACCGCGCGCGGATCTCTGAGTTTTCCGAGGGCCGAGGCGGCTTGTTCCCTGACCGCCCAGTCATCGTCGCGTAGCGCTTCGAGCATCGCCTCCACCACTGCCGGTCCGATCTGCACTGCGGCGCTGGTCGCGGCTTCCCGAATCACCGTGTCTTCGTCCGCCATCAGTCCGATCAGCCGGGGAATCGCATCCGTGCCTGCCTGGCCCAGGCTGGCAATTGCGTGGTCCCGCAAGGCGTCGTTCTCATCCCGCAAGGCGGAAATCAGTTGATCAATCCGATCGGAGGCTGTGTCGTCACTCATGCCGGTCTATTCCTTCTTGGGCCTGGAGCGCTGTGCTAGCCAGGGCATCCAGTTTATCAGCGATGAGGCCCGCGTTGTAAGCCACCAACCCGTCACGATCTCCTCTCAACCGGTCGAACAGGTCCTTGTGCGGCCGCAGTACTTCCACATCCTTGATCTTGGCCAGTGCCTCCATTGCATAGACCCGCAACGGGCGGATCGGAATCGACTCCAAATACAACTGGGTGGGACGGGCATCACCGATCAATCCCAGCGCCTTGATGGCCAGTTCTTTGACCCCGGTGTCTTTGTCATGCGCGAGCCGTTTCATCAGTGGTTCCACGGCGCGCACGTCCGCAATCTTCCCCAATAAGTCGGCCGCAGCCTCACGCACCAGCCAGTCGTCATCCTCCAGATATTCGATCAGGATCTCCACGCTGGGCCTTCCGATGCCCAACAGGTTGATGACGGTTGCCATCCTGGCCTCTTCCCGCTCCCCAGCCCCCTCGACGGCACGCAGGGCATCGAACATCTCGTCGATCCGCTCGCGAATGGCACCAAGCTTTTTCAAGGTTCCCACGGCAATGTCCCTAACTGCCGGCTGTCCCATGGCGTCGATGAAGGCGTCGACCGAACGGGGATCTAGGAGCTGGTCAAGCATCGTCGCTGCTGTGACCTGCCTGTCCGGGTCCGGGTGTTTCAACATCGTGCAGAGAGGGATGACGGCGGTCGGAATGGCGCCGATCAGATGCGTCAAGAGCCGTTTGAATTCTGCTTCCTGGGTTGTAGGAAGCAAGGCAACCAGTGCCGAGGCCGTGTCTGTATCAAGCACACCCGCCATCTGTTCCAACGCCGTCGCGCCGGCTTTGCGGACGGCCTCGTCCTCGTGTTCGAGCAGGCCGACCAACGCCACACCCGCGTGCGGGTCCTTGATCCGGGCCAACATCGCCGCCGCTTCTTTCTTGAGGTCTGGTGTGCCGGCACGGACCGCCCCGATCAACGCCTGCACGGCGCGAGGTCCGCCAGCCACACAGGCTGCGGTGGCCCGCATCCGGCGCCAATCCTCCTCATGGATCAGCTCAGAAACCAGCGTTTCGATCGATTCTTTCGGCATCGTCCGCCAACCCGCAACTCACAATCTACAAGTCATTCCTATTTCGAGTTCTTGCCTCTCCATCCGACGAGGGCGAGTGTTTCTTTCACATGGTAACGCAGATTGTCGTCTTGCGATGTGGTCAACAAGGGAAGCAGCCAGGGAATCACCTTTGCGCCGAATCGCGCCAGGGCTTCCGCCGCCTCCGCCCTTGTGACAGTGAACTCCAGCGCTCCCGTCAATGTCGGAAGCGCCGAATCATCGCCGATCAGACCCAAGGCGCGGACCGCGGAGGCTTGGGCAACTGTTTCCTCACTCCATGCGTCCCCGCAGCCTGCGACTGTCCGCGATGTCGCCGGAGGATTGGTCCCTCGGACGACCTCAATCAACACGGGCACGGCCCGGCAATCACCAATGCGCCCCAACGCCTCCACAGCCAATGTGCGAAGCGCGGGCTCGTTCATCGCGGTGATCAAGAACTCGACCGCCTGCGGATCGCCGATGGTGCCCAAAGCACGCACGGCATCTTCGCGAACGGCGGAGTCCGTGTCGTTGAACAGGGTCGTCAGTAGCGGCTGGACCGCCTCGTGCGAAGCGGTTTTCCCCAAGGCCTCCACGGCATGCAGGCGTACCAGCCAGTCCTGATGGGTCAATGATTCCAGAAGGGCAGGCATCGCGGATTCGCCGATTGCCGCCAACGCCGACGACACCTCTTCCCGAACCGCCTTGACCTTATCCTGCAGCAACGGCGCCAAAGCGCGAACCGAGCTGGAGTCTTTGATGCGCCCCAGGGCCTTAGCCGCATGCATGCGGACGATCCAATCCGGGCTGCGCAAGGCGTGTATGAGCTGATTCAGCACACGGGAATCTGCAATCGAGGACAGGACCGCTGAGGCCGCCTCTTGCACCGACAGTTCCGGATCGGTCAGGCACGCGCCCAGGACCATCACGGACGGCGACCCAATCGACCGTAAGGCGCCGATGGCCGCTTCACGCACGGAGCGATCCTGGTCCCGAAGCACCGACACCAACGGAGAGACCGCACGCGGATCCTTCAGTCCGCCCAGGAGGGTGGCAGCTTCCTCCCGAATGGCCCAATCGTCGTCCCGCAGGGCTGCAATGTGTTCGGCAACAGGATCACCCATGTCGGCACCATCCTTAATGGAGTCGATGACCCTAACACAGGGTTTTTTGCAGGGTCAACGCGGGGTGTGCCCGCAAGCGCCCCCCTAGAAACAGGTCGCAAAAGAGTTCAATATGAACGACGATCTGGATTCAGTTCATCCATCTTGGAGGCCGTCATGACTCACTTCGGAACCACCGTGTCACAGGGATATTCGATCTGCCTGGCGGCAATGCTGGGTGTGTTGATTGGGGCTGCGCCCGCCGTACAGGCCTACGAGGTCTGGGTGGCCGATCAATCGGATACCGGCAAGGAAAGCGGGGGCTATCTGCACATTTTTGACGGCGCAAAGCTCGCGGTGGATCCTGCTGCGGCCAAACCGGCCCAAACCATCGATCTTGCCGGAGAGATCGGAAAATTTTGCGAAGACGCGACGAAGAAAGCCGTCCGCCGTCCGCACATGGTCTTCTTCAACGCGGCGCAGGACCACGTCATTATCTCGTTTTTGAGCGGCCACGTGTTGTTCATGGACGCGACGACCAAAAAACCGGATGCCTGTCTATTGATGGGAAAGAACGCGCACGCTGCCTGGCCGACGCCCAACCAGAAAATGGCCATCACCGCCAACATCGCTGACAAGAAGTTCATCCGCATCTGGACGGACTATGCCGCCCATAAATTCAGCTTCGATCCCGACAAGGATGTGCTCAACCTGGCGCCGTTTGAAGGCGGTGAGCGGCCGGATGCCTCGCCGATCTGCCCGATCACCGAATCGACCAGCCGATATGCCTTCATCACGCTCCGTGGGGGCGGGCTGCTGGTGGTGGACGTAACCGTCACACCCATGAAAGTCGTGGCGACGCTGGATAACAACCAAATCCACCCGGCCGGATGCGGCGGCATCGAATCCGGCGGTACGATGTACATCAATTCCGGCGGGGGCTGGCCCGTCGCTCCGTTGTCCTACGATGTCTACGCACTCGACATGACGAACCTGCCCAAATCAATTTCGGTCAAGCTCATCTCTCAGCGCGACGACCAGTTTGCCGACTCACATGGCATGGCGTCCGTCGGGCGCTATGTCTGGAATGCGGATCGAGCCGGGAATAACATCGAGATTATCGATACGCTGAGCAATTTGAGCGTCGGAGCGATCGATCTGACAACGAGCGCCAACGTAGACCCGGCTCCGGATCTGATGGATGTGGCACCGGATGGCCAGTATGTCTTCGTGACCCTGCGCGGACAGACTCCGCTGACCGGTAACGACAAGGATGCGCACAACGCCAAGGGGACGATTCCTGGTGTGGGCGTGATTCATGTCGATGCGGAAGGGAGAGTCGGCCACTACAAGGGCCAGGTTGCGATTACGAATATGAAAGAGGGAAAAGAAACCGCTGACGCGCATGGGATCGCGGTGAGGAAGTAGCTTTTCGAGTCAAGGGCCTGGTGCCCATTCACACAAACCGTTCGCGTTCCGCCTGGGTGGGGATGCGGCAGGTTTCGGACTTGCCCATCAAACGGTAACGGCGGTGCGCGATGTAGTCGTACAGGGCGTCGCGAAGAGGCCGTGGAATCACGAAGCCGACGTACAGGAGCGGCCAGAGGCCGGACAACTGCCGGATGATTCTCAGCGCTGCTGTCGATTTGGTGAAGACGCGACCTTGCTCCAAGAGTAGAAAGGTCTTAAAATCGTCGGGGGGAAGACGGAGCTCTGTGAGGATCTGTTGTGCCGGTTGGGATTGCAGTGTGCCGAACTTGAATTTCCCGTGGGGATCGTGATCGAGCGTGAAATTCACCCAAGCATTGCACCAGTTGCAGACCCCATCGAAGACGATGACTCGCTCATGCCCAGCCCACTCGTGTTGTTGCGGGTCGAGCTGGCCGTTCATCTATTTCTCCAGATTAGGCCGTGTCCCCTGATGGTCCGAAGCGGCCCGTTTCGCCCAACGGCCGGTCCACCCGGAGATTGTCCGCCTGGCTGGAACTGATGTTGAGTTCCTCTGCCGGAGGCGCCCAGCCGAGCTTCTCCAAGGTTTCCAGCACGATCAACCGCAGCGCGTCTTTCGCGGTCAGCCGGACCGAGGCATACGAGAGCACCCGCTCTTGTTCAACTTCCACCTCAGAGGCCTTGGGGTCGTAGAGGAAGGCAATCAGCGGTTCGATGGCTGTGTCGCCGATGACCGCCAGGGCCGCCGCGGCTTTCTCTCGTAACACGCCGTCCTTCAAGAGCATGATGAGGTCGGGAATCACGCGGGGGTCGCGGAAC
>DASUMN010000043.1:0-4091 GCA_036277675.1 Nitrospira sp.
GCCTGAGCCAGGCCATTCGCCAACTGGGCCGACAATAACGCTAATTCATCTTCTGTAAAGACCGGAACGAGCGGCGCGTCGCCTTGAAGCCACCGTTGCGGTGTAATGCGATGTTCTTGAACCTTGAGGCTCGACAAGATCGTCCGCAGCCTCTCCCTCTCTAACGCTGCGGGATGGGAAAAATGGCCTTGCGGCCATTCCGGCAACACCGTCTTATCCTCTTCCAGCCGCACATAGTTGACCGGATCTTCATAGACGATTCGTGACGGCACATGCGGAATGGCACAACCAGCTAATAGAACCAGTGCTGAGAGCAGCATGCTGAGCGCTGAGACAAGGCGATGCATCGGCAACGGGGAATATACTTTCCTTTGGAGTTCCGTACTCATTCCTCAGCACTTACTCCGAGATGGTCACGGTCATTTCAACACGTTCCAGGGGATTGTCCCGCCCATCCCGTTTCATGCTCACAATCTTGTCCGCCACATCCATACCGGTGACGACTTCGCCGAACACGGTGTACTGCCAATCCAGAAAGTTGGCGTCCGCCACACAGATGAAAAACTGCGAGCCGGCACTGTCCGGATCGTTGGAGCGGGCCATCGAGACGATGCCACGCGTATGCGGCTTGCTGTTGAACTCGGCTTTGACCTTGTAACCAGGGCCGCCCATGCCGTGCATTGATCGGTCGGGGCTCTTACTATTGGGATCCCCGCCTTGAATCATAAACCCGGGAATGATCCGATGGAAGGTCGTACCATTGTAAAATCCCTCTTGAGACAGCTTCACAAAATTCTTGACGTGGCCAGGCGCCACATCGGGGAAAAATCTGATCACGATCTCCCCCATCGACACCCCTTTACTGGCCACGGCAATTCTTGCCTGAGTTGTTCCAGTCACATCGGCCATAATATCGATCCTTTCGGGTTAACTATATTATCGAAAGAGAAACGGCGGTAGCGCCATACCCATCTCAAGCCCTTGATTGACGGCGATCCAGGTCAGTCCATCATCGCTGCGGAACACGCCCGCGCTTGTCCCCACATATACGCTTCCATCTCCGGACGCGATTAACGACTGGACCGCCGGGCTCGTCAACCCCTTGTTGACGGGTATCCATTGCTTGCCCTTGTCTATAGTTTTGAAAACGCCATTCCCCGTGGCGACGATCACGCCCTGGTCAAGCAGCGCGATTCCGCGAATGGAATCGTTAGGCAATGCCCGGCTGATCCCTCGCCATGTGAGACCACCGTCCGCACTGTGAAATACTCCGCCATCGAACGTGCCGGCCAAAATCCCCTGTTCCTGGTCCACGACGATCACCCGGATGAAATTCTCGATCATCCCTTCATGATTCTTCAATCCATGCTGCAGCCGAACCCAGCCAGATGAGTGACGCTTGAACCGCAGAATCCCTTTGCCGGAAGTTCCGGCATATAAGGTCCCATCAGAAGAGCGGGCCAGGGCATGAACGAGCACGTCGTCCAATCCCGTCGTCACAACCGACCAGCGATCCTCCGCCCCATGCAGCCGATACACGCCATCGCCGGTCCCCGCATACAGTTCCTCTTCCACCGCCAAAAGCGCTTTGACTTCCAGGCGCTTGAGACCTGCATTCACCGGCTGCCACGTCTTGCCTTCGTCGCGTGTACGAAATATCCCACCGCGAAAAGTGCCGGCATAGACGATTCCTTCTCTGGTCACAGCCAAGCTCAAGATATAGGGATCGGTGACGCCATTCCCTACCGACTCCCAGATCGCGCCACGATCCGTTGAGCGAAAGATCCCATGACCGAAGGACCCCGCGTACACCGCCCCATTTCCTGCAATCGCCAAGGCTTGGACGCTGGTGGCTGATCGATCAAACGGTCCAGCCGCCGGTCCTTCTGCATGCACTCCAACGGCGGCGCAACTCATGAGGAGCATTCCAGCGAAACAGATTCTCGCGCCCGACACGCTGTAGTCTGCCGATATCATCGCACTCGATTCCCTGCTGTTCCCATCGGCAGATCAGGATCAAGCGGAAGATCGATGGGGCCATCGTTCCGATTACGGCCAAATAGTCGAGCCCCGAGAATACCGACTTCATACAGCACCATCAATGGCACCGCCATCAGCATCATGGTAAACAGCGTCGCATCCGGTGTCACGACCGCCGAGAGAATGAGGCTGGACAAGATGGCATGCTTCCGGTACTGCGCGAAGCCTCGTGCCGAGACCGCCCCTGTCGCCGCAAGGAGCGTCATGACCAGTGGCAGCTCAAACGCGCAGCCGAAGACCAGCAAGAACTTCACGTTAAAATCGATGTACGTGCCGACGCTCAACTGCGGCGTCACGTCCCGGTCCAGTCCAAAACTCACAAAAAAATCGATCACCAGTGGAAGAATCACAAGATTGCAAAACACCAGTCCCAGTGCAAAGAGACCGCCAGCCAGACAAAACAGTGGAATGGCCCAGCGCTGTTCCTGCGGCAACAGCGCCGGTTCGACGAATTTCCAAAACTGATAAAAGACGACGGGCAGGCTCAGGATCACCGCCGCCAGCAATGACACTTTAATCGAAGCAAACAGCGCTTCCGTCGGCCCATAGAACACCAGCTGATTCTGGAAGGGCCGGTTCAGCCATGCCACCATGTCTGAGGAAAATGAGAAGGTGACGATTAACGAGCCCAGGATGGTACATCCGATGAGGATCAATCGGCGCTTGACGGTTTGAATATGCGCGGCAAGCGGATTGATAATCTTGTCCATGGCAAGCGTTCTGCCGCCGGCACCACCGGCGGCGGAACGGCTCCCTCAATGCGCAGCAGGTTGTAACCCGTGTTCCCGATACAGGCGAATCAGTTCCGCCAGCTTGTCCTTCTTGACCAATTTTTCCTTCTGCATCCGTCTTTTTTCGAGTTCTTCGGCCGGAGTCAGAACATGGCGCTTTTGCAATTCATTCAGCTCAAGATCTAACTGATGGTGCGAAAGTTCCAGCTCGCGAAATTCCGAGCTGGATTGACGAAGTTGTTCGAGAATTGCGTCATCCGTCAACATGCGACACCTCCTGGATTAGGTTAGTGTGCTGAGACCGAACCACCTCCCACCGGGAACAAACGGGAATCCCGCGCATTCTCCGGTACGACAAGAGGAACCAACTCCATAATCACGGCATCTTCAATGGGATTCGTGTAATACTGGCGGCGAGTGCTGACCGGCACAAAACCCAGTTTCCGGTACAAACCCTGCGCAGCTTCATTCGAAGCCCGCACCTCCAACACCGCTCGGCTCGCAGCAAGCCCTACACCGATACGAACGGCATCGAGCGCGAGCGACTGTCCGATTCCTCCACGACGCATCGAGGGCCGCACGGCTAGATTCATCAAGCGAAGCTCTTCGAACACAATCCAAAAACAGTGATAGCCAATCAGGGATTCCGTGGTCTTTCCCTCTTCACATCCCACTGCGACACGAAAGTGGGCAAACTGGTTACCGGTCAGTTCTGCTTCTATCATTTTGCGCGTCCAAGGGGCCGAGAAGCAAGTTTCTTCTAATTGCACGATGTCCGTCAGCATATCGGCTGTGGCTGGAATGATCCGGAATGGAGCCTCAGGCATGTTTCTTCCTCGGTTGAGCCGTTGACTGCCGTCCTTGACTCCCCCTCGCCAGCCGGTCAGCAATTTTTTTCGTCACCCGTTCTTGACGACGCCTCATGGGTGACACCCCTCCAGACTGGTCGTATTGAAGTTCGGCCTGGGCCCGCTGAACATACAAAGGTTCCACGCGGTCACCGGCACATTCACCCCGACGGAGCCGCTGCGCTCCCAGGACTGCTACAGCAACTGCCGACGGCTTGACCTCCGGGGGCCCTGCAGTAACCGTGACAGATCCAGGCAGCGCGGCACGAATCTCTGACTGCATCGCAGACCACCCATCACCAAACACCTGTGTGTGCTCGGTAAGACTCCGAGCCAAGTCAGCCGGAGAACCCACGCATTCCGAAAGAAGGCGGTACAGTTGATCGTCCCCTGTCCGTCGAAACACCGCCCAATAGACTTCCCCCTTGCGGCTCGTCACAATCGGACAGATGGGAAGAACCGACGAATTCAC
>DASUMN010000044.1:0-15200 GCA_036277675.1 Nitrospira sp.
ACATCCTTGAGCCCGCCGTCCGCGCCGACAGTGACCTCCTTCAGAAGACGGTGTCCCTTTCCATCAGAGAGCACCGCGCAATACTCCCGGTCATAATAGCGCCGCATCTCGAAGGTCTTCGGGGCCGGCACGGTGCCCGTGAACGTGATCGTGCCCTGCACAGTCGCCCCATTGGTCACGGTCTCCGACTCGTACGCCCAGGCATCCGCTCGAATGCTGAACGTGAGGAGCGCAGACGCACAGGCCATTCCCCACATGCCGCCCAGTATGAATGTTCTCATGCATCCTCCGCTTACGCGATTAGTGTTTCGGCCAGACAACGGATTCGCATGACCCAGTTGTCGTGGACGTTCAAAGAGGGACGGAAACTGCTCCGTGAAGCGTACCGGTTTCAGCGGAAACTGTAACCGCCTCACGAGATCTTGCAAAGCAATTCGTATGCCCCGTGAAACAGACGAGATAATATTTGATGTTTCAGAAGATTAATAAAGCCCTCTCAAAAAACGAGATGATGCGAGATTCCATACGGAGGGGAAACGTGCAGACTTTGCACCTCTCATCCCTGGCTGCACTCTCGTATGGAGCAAGATGAGAAGATCCCTCTCGCGTGTGAAAGCAGTCCTCCACCGTACATGCTTCATGGCTACGAGAGAAACTTGTCCCCATCTCAAGTCATGCGGTGCAAGACTTGCACAGGCTGCTTACACAGCCGGAATATCTTGTGAGCAAACCGTGGGTGTGCTCGATGTACGGGGGACCTTGTGCGTGTTAGCATAGTAGCGTGCGCTTCCATTTAACGTCGCGATGTTCAGACCCATCCCAGAAACAACCGTTTTCCGACGGATCCCCTATCGCCTGATCGCGTCCGTCCTTGTGATTCTGGCGTTGGTCGTCTCCGTCATTCTGCTCTTCAGTCTGGAACGCGAAAAACTCCTCCTGCAGAGTTTCAGCGAGGGCAAGAGGATTCCCACGGAACTTTTTCCGGCTCTGTGGCAATCGCGTAGCGACTTGGTTGTGGTGACGCTTCTTGTATTCTTAGTGAGTGCGATCGGCATCGCGGCAGTCATCACGATCTTGCACTATGACAGTACTCGTCGCACACTCGAGGAGGTGAAGGGATTAGCGCGCAACATCCTGCAAAGTATCCCGACCGGCGTATTGACCATCAATCGCGACGGAGTGATTACAGCCGTGAATCCCATGGCAGAGGCGGTGTTGAAACGTTCAGTGACAGAATTATTGGGCCACTCGTACGAATCGGTCTTTGAAGAGGGTGATACCATTCGTGGAGCACTCGACGACGCACTGCGGTCACATGAGTACTTGAGCCGGAAAGATGTACCCTATGAAATTCGCGATGAAACCCGCGACCGGATGCTTCAGACGATTCGCGTGGGTACTGCGCAACTGACCGGAGATGACGGGCAGGCGGCGGGCGTCATCTTGCAGGCTCAGGACGTCACGGAATGGTTGGAGCTCGAGCGGAGGGTTCTCGTTGCGGAGAAGCTCGCCGCTCTTCATACCTTGTCCGCCGGCGTAGCACATGAACTACGGAATCCGCTGAGCGCGATGGATTTGAACATTCATCTGCTCGACGAGGCATTGAAGGAACGGGGTGGGTTGGCACAGGATGTGGCACACTATCTTCAGGTGTTGAACGCCGAATGTCGCCGCCTCTCAGGGATTCTGGATAATTTTATGAAATTTGCTCGGCCGGGATCAGTTGGTTTGCAGGAGGTAAACATTAAGGCACTCATCGACCACATTATGGCGCTGATGCGTTTCGAAGCAGAGGAACGCCGGATTCGACTCATACAGGTGACGGATGAGGAATTACCAGCTGTACTGGGCGATGAAACCCAAATCAGCCAGGTCTTGGTCAACATCGTCGTCAACGCGTTTCATGCCATGCCGAACGGCGGAGTCTGTCAGATTTCAGCGGTGCAACGGAAGGAAGAAGGGAAACCCTGGGTCGAGATCACGGTGAAGGATAGCGGCGTCGGGATCACAAAGGA
Organism: Nitrospira sp.; assembly: GCA_036277675.1. Taxonomy (GTDB): domain Bacteria; phylum Nitrospirota; class Nitrospiria; order Nitrospirales; family Nitrospiraceae; genus Nitrospira_D. The sequence continues at coordinate 2,016 of DASUMN010000044.1, forward strand.
TCAGCTTTCCCACCTGTTTGAGCCTTTCTACACGACCAAGCCGAGCGGTACCGGCCTTGGTCTTGCCATTGCGTACCGGATTATGCAGGATCACGGTGGTACGATTCAGGTGTCAAGCGTGTCGGGAAGCGGAACGACGGTGGTAATGCAGTTTCCCACGGCGATGCATGAACTGCAGAAGGCCGGTGTGCGAGCATGATTCAGACCGATCATGTTCTCGTCGTGGACGACGAGGTGAATATCCGCAACGCCCTGGTAACCATGTTGGAGAAGAAGGGCTATCGGGTCTACGGGGCAGGTACGGGAGAAGAAGCCTTGCAGCATCTGGAAGAAGCCCGGATGGATCTCGTGATCACCGACCTGAGGATGCCGGGGATCAGCGGGATAGAATTTCTGCGCCGGCTGAAAGGCAGATGGTCGGACACAGAAGTCGTGGTCATGACGGCCTTTGGCTCCATCGATACCGCAGTCGAAGCGATGCGACTGGGTGCGTATGACTACCTGACGAAGCCGATCGATCGTGAACGATTCGGAGTGGTCGTGGAGAAGGCGCTGGAGCGCCATGCGCTCGCCTCCGAGAACAAGCGACTCCGTGACCGCCTTGATACAAGAACCCGGTTCGATCAAATGGTGGGAGAAAGTGAAGTCATGCAGGGAGTCTATCGCGTAGTGGAGATGGTAGCGGACAGCGATGTGACGGTCTTGCTCACGGGGGAAAGTGGAACAGGGAAGGAACTTATCGCTCGTGCAATCCACTATAAAAGCCCGAGAGCCGACGGGCCATTAATTACCCTGAATTGTGGAGCCTTACCCGAGAATCTCTTCGAGAGCGAGTTATTCGGGTATGAGAAAGGCGCCTTTACCGGTGCGCTGGCCACGAAGGCCGGCCGGTTCGAACTGGCGCACGGCGGAACGCTGTTGTTGGACGAAATCGGTGAGTTGTCCTTGAAATCCCAAGTCGACTTCCTTCGCGTTTTGGAGACCAAGGAATTCCGCCGTCTGGGAGGAACGAAGGTTGTGAAAGTGGATGCCAGAATAATTGCCGCCACCAACCGCAACTTGGCGGAGGCCGTCAAACAAGGCGACTTTCGCGAGGATCTCTTCTATCGGCTCAATGTTGTGCCTATCAAATTACCGCCGCTACGGGAACGCGGAGACGACATACCCCTTCTGGTTGAGACGTTCCTGCCTGAATTTTGCGCGCAGCATCAACGAGCACCGAAGGAAGTCTCCCGAGAAGCGATGCGGCTCTTACGGCTGTATGCCTGGCCCGGCAACATTCGCCAGCTTAGAAACCTCATGGAGCGGCTGGTCGTGACGGTGAAGGATGCTACGATTCAACCCACACATCTTCCTGAAGAGATCCAGGCGAGCAAAGAAGATGTACGGGCCATGATGATTACGTTGGGAACATCCATCCAACAAATTGAACGGCAAGTCATTGAACGAACCTTGAAGGAAGTCACCAACCATCGTGAAAATGCAGCCAAGCTGTTAGGGATTAGTCTGAGAACCCTCCAATACAAGATCAAGGAATACGGAATTCGGGAATAAGAGTTTCTACACCTACCCGCACTACCTCGCAGTTCTTCTCCTTCTTTCATCTTCGATCTGCAATTCTTGCACGTGTCTGATCGGTTACGCGAAAGCGGGAACTCCGCAATTTGTCGAAAGACATCCGAGTCTCACCCCGTCAGCAGAAGGATGACGGCCTGCAGTTCTTGCAGGTGACAGGGTGCTCACAGTCGATTCGTGAATCAGGCGATGCTCCGGCTCGGAGATTCCCGTGGGAAGTGAGCGATAAATCTACCGATCTATCTATTCGCTCCTTGCGGCATTGGGTATGCACATGATGATTCTACAAACAGGAGTCTGAGCCTGTGGGTGCCCGGCCGATCGTTTCAAACACGGTGATGGTGTTCGTGGTCATGTTCATGGAGACGACTTATTAACCGGATGTCTGGGAGGGCATAGCAATGTTCACGAATCTTGAGATCGGGTTGTTGCAGGCGATCGAGTATCTGATGGTGATTCTTATTGCGGTGGTTGCAGCCATGGGCTGGAGCTGGGAGATGTATCCACTTCTCGGATTAGCCGTGATAACTGTTCCGTATGCCGTGTGGCGGGAAATCTGGAACATGGAGAGGAGCTCCATTGAATACAGGCAAGGCGGAGGCGAGTCATCAATGTCAAGCCAGCCGGACTCCATCCGTCGTTGGCAATGGAACTAGGTGTTACTTGGCCGAATCGGAACAGGTCGGAGGGAACCAAGGTCGGAGGGGGGTAGGATGGCGGTCATGAGTGTTGAAGAGACGAAGGGGCCCTCGTCAACTCCCCGGTCTTCGGACGAAGACCGGTTTATCCGACTCGCTCGGCTGCACGAACTACTGACCGTCTGCCCCAGCGATATCCTCTCAAGATGCGAACTGGCTGGAATTCTTGAAGTGATGGAAATGTACGAAGAGGCATTGGCCAACTGGAATGCGGTCATCGAATGTGATGCCAACAATCTCAAAGCACGGGAAGGTGTGGCTCGCTGCCACCGGCATGCGGGACGTCACCCACAATCCATGTCTTGTGGAGGGGGCTATGACGACGATCTGGGGTCGTCTCGAACGAATCGTCAAGGATCCCCCTAAGGGGAGGTGGGTGCAAGTAAAAGCGATCGTGCCGGGAAGTGTGGCAATCCACACTCGCATCTTCGTCGATGAAAAGACGTTGATTGCGAGAGGTATGGAACAGGTGGCTCTTTCTGATCTTCGAGAAGGAGAATTTGTGGAGGTTACCTTTCGCTCGGCACGCACCGGCCTTGTGAAGGCCGATACGATCTGCGCCCAAGTGGAACCCGGGATAAGCGAGTCGAAGTCCTCACCCGCGGTGCCGCCAGAAACGAGTTCTCGCTGTATGGATTCCGGCTAGTTGTGTGAGAAAGGGTAATTAGACAGAGAATACATGTCGAACCTGTTGTTTCTGCTCCTCGCGGGTTACTTATCCGGGCTATTTTTCCCCTGCTGCTTCCCCAACAGGCCGAGAATACAAAATCTCCTCGCACATGGGTTTGCCGGGCTGGCCAGTGGAGCAGGCATTGTGCTTGGAACTACCGGCCTGCTCTCGCCGGAGGCCTGGACGGTTTCAGCACAAACCACCGTTCCTTTTCTGAGCTTCGCCATCCGACTCGATTCTTTGGCGTCGTTCTTCGTGCTAACGATTTCCTTGGCGGGCCTCGCCACGTCCGTCTTTGCGATGGGCTATGTGACCAAGTTCTATGGCCGGGTTTCGCTGGGTGCACTCGGGTCCCTCTTCAACGGCTTTCTGCTCTCCATGACGCTCGTTATCCTTGCCGATAACGGGTTCTTCTTCCTGATCGTCTGGGAACTGATGTCGTTGCTGTCCTATTTCCTCGTGGTGACGGAGCACGAGAAAGCCGACGTGCGCTACGCGGGTTTGTTCTACTTCATCATGACCCATATCGGGACCGCGTTCATCATTGTGACCTTCCTGGTCTTTTTTCAAGCAGGGGGGTCGTTCGCATTCGAGGCCTTCCGGCATCCGGAGCATCCGTTGCCGGAAGGGATGAGAACCCTCGCGTTTCTGATGGCGCTGATCGGTTTCGGCACGAAGGCCGGTATTGTCCCGCTTCATGTCTGGCTGCCCTATGCACACCCCGCGGCGCCGTCGCATATTTCGGCGCTGATGTCCGGAGTGATGATTAAGACCGCCGTTTATGCGCTCATGCGGATCTATTTTGATTTTCTCGGCGGCCAATTTCCCTGGTGGTGGGGATTCATTATCCTCGTCATCGGCGCCGCATCAGCGTTGCTCGGCGTGATGTACGCGCTGATGGAACATGATCTGAAAAGCCTGCTCGCGTACCACAGTGTCGAGAACATCGGCATCATCCTGTTGGGGATCGGGGCCGGTATGATCTTTCAATCCTACGGGCTGACGGAACTTGCCGCTCTCGCACTGCTGGCAGGGCTCTATCACACCATCAACCATGCGATGTTCAAAGCGTTGCTCTTCCTCGGCGCCGGGTCACTGCTCTATGCAACTCACACGCGGAATATGGAGGAGTACGGCGGCTTGCTTCGGCGCATGCCCTGGACCGGGGCCTTCTTTTTGATTGGGGCCGTCTCGATTTCCGCCCTGCCTCCAACCAATGGATTTGTCAGCGAGTGGCTGGTCTTTCAAAGCCTCTTTCTCAGCTTTCACATCCCCGACATCTTTCTGAAGCTGATGCTGCCTCTCGCCGCAGCGGTACTGGCCCTGACTGGAGCGCTTGCCCTGGCTTGCTTTGCAAAAGCGTTCGGCATTTCGTTTCTCGCTTTGCCGCGAAGCACACATGCCCGACATGCGGAAGAGGTCCCGGTATCGATGCGCATGGGGATGACGGTATTGGCCGTCATCTGTGCTGCCCTTGGTCTGGGACCGATAGTGGTGGTGCCGCTGCTGGATCGGGTTGTCGCCCCCTTGGCAGGGGTGGCAATCGAAGGAAAGGTGTTGGCAATGGATGGATGGGCGCTCGCGCCCGTGAATGTCGAATTCTCAAGCCTCTCCACGCCGGTGTTGGCGCTGCTGTTGGTTGTGCTGACGATGCTCGGGTTGGGCTGCGCCGTGGCGTTCGGTGGTCGAGTGAACACGCGCCGGTACAAAACCTGGGGCTGTGGGATCAACCTCACGCCCCGGATGGAATATACCGCAACCGGTTTCGTCCAGCCGATCAAACGAGTCTTCAGCGCCCTCTACCAACCGACCGTCAAGCTCGAAACGGAGTTCCTCAAGGAGTCGCGATACTTCGCGAAACGGCGACACTTTGAATTTCACATTGAACCGATTTTCCAGAAGTATCTCTACGATCCCCTGATCACGTTCTTTACGACCATGGCTGACCGCCTGAAGGTCATCCAGGCAGGAAGCCTGCACCTGTACTTGACCTATATCTTTGTCACGCTCATCGCCCTGCTGTTACTCGCGGTGTAACCGATGCTACAAGCCATCATACTTATCGTTACCCAAACGGCAATCTTGTTGGCCGTCTCGCCATTGCTTGTGGGTCTGATCCGGAAGGTCAAGGCACGCTTCCAATTGCGACGTGGCGCGCCTGTCCTTCAGCCTTACGCTGATCTCGCCAAGCTCTTCCGGAAACAGCCGGTGATCTCGACCACTACCTCGTGGATCTTCATCGCGACGCCCTACATTGTGTTCGCCTCCACGCTCACTGCGGGACTGCTGGTCCCCACGTTCACGTCCCAGACCCCCATGAGCTTTGCAGGAAACATCATCGCGCTTGTGTATTTGTTCGCGCTCGGAACATTTTTCCTGATTCTGGCGGGGCTTGATGCCGGATCGGCCTTTGGCGGGATGGGCAGCAGCAGGGAGGCGATCGTGGCGTCGCTGACGGAGCCGGCCATGATGCTATCCATCTTTGCCATCGCGCTGACTGCGGGCTCCACGAATCTCAGCACCGTGGTTCACAAGACCGCGTTGTTGGAAGGTATCGTGACGGACCCATCGCCGCATCTCATGGCGTTTGCGGCCCTCTTCATCGTGGCGCTTGCGGAGACCGGGCGGGTGCCGGTCGATAATCCGGCCACGCACCTGGAACTGACCATGATCCATGAGGGGATGGTCCTGGAATACTCGGGGCGCTATCTCGCCTTGATCGAATGGGCGGCCGGCCTGAAACTGACCGTGTTCCTTTCTCTGATTGCCAATGTCTTCGCACCCTGGGGCATCGCGACCACGGTGGCGCCTGCCGCAATGGGGATCGGGCTCGCGGTCTACGTGGTGAAGATCGCAGTCCTTGCGGTGTCGATAGGGGTCATCGAATGTATGTTCGCAAAATTGCGGTTGTTCCGCGTGACGGATCTCCTGGGCGTCGCCTTTATCCTGGCGCTGCTCGGACTGCTGTTCTTCTATATTCTTCGGAGCTGAGCGGATGCAGATTCTTTCTCACATGGGATCGCAACTCATCGACTTGAGTTCGGCCTTACTCTTGCTCACCTGTTTCGCGATTGTGGCGCAGCGCCGGCTCTCGGCTTGCGTCGATCTGTTCGCGCTGCAATCGGTCTTTCTCGTCGTGACGGCTGCCCTGGTGGCCTATCTGACCGGGAACCATCATATCTATATCGCGGCGGCGCTGACCGGTATCATCAAAGTGGTCATCATCCCAAGGGTGCTCAAGAAGGTCATCGAGCGTCTCAACGTCAAACGAGAACTGGTGATGAACGTCAATGTGCCCGCCGGTCTGCTGATCTGCGGCGCGCTCGTCATGCTGGCCTTCTTCATTGCGCAGCCGATCATTCCGCTGGGCTTTCTGCTCACCCGCGACTCTCTGGCCATCGCCCTGGCGATCGTGCTCATCGGCTTGTTTACGATGATTGCGAGACAGAAGGCCGTGACGCAACTGGTGGGTTTTCTGGTCATGGAAAACGGCCTGTTCCTGGGGGCCACGGCCGCCACACACGGAATGCCGTTGATCGTGGAACTAGGTGTGTTTTTCGATGTGCTCATCGCGGCATTGATCGCGGGGATCTATACGAATCGCTTGCAAGACGCGTTCGACAGCGTGGATACCAGTCACCTCACCGTGCTGAAGGAATGACAGAGGGTTGTTGATGATCGCAGTCGTGGTCTTGTTGGTCGCGCCGCTTCTCGCTGGAGGGCTGAGCCTCGTCGTTCACCGGTCCGCACTGCTCCATGCGATCAACCTCACGAGCATGGGCACGCTCGTGTTTGCAGAAATCATGATCACCCGGACTGTGCTGAGTGAGGGTCCGTTGACGGCGCTGGGACAGCTCGTCTATCTCGATTCCTTGTCGGCCTTTATTCTCTTCATCATCGGTGCGGTCGGACTGGCCTGCTCGCTCTACATGCGTTCCTACATGGACGAACAGGTCGCGCGAGGGGTGATCGCGCCGAGACGACTCAACCTGTTTTTTTTCCTCTTTCATATGTTTTTGCTGGCGATGGTGATCGCGACCGTCGCGAACAGTATCGGGGTGCAATGGGTGGCCATCGAGGCGACGACGCTTGCCACCACGTTTCTGATCGCGTTCTGGCGGCGACGAGAGTCGTTGGAGGCCGGGTGGAAATATCTCATCTTGTGCTCGGTCGGGATCTCGCTCGCGCTGTTCGGTGTTGTGCTCGCATATTACTCGTCGCTGCATGTGATGGGTGATGTCAGTCAGGCGTTGAATGTGACGCAGTTGCTGCCCGTGGCCGACCGGTTGAATCCGCATGTCCTGAAGTTGGCTTTCATCTTTATCCTGGTGGGCTACGGCACCAAAGTAGGGCTTGTTCCTATGCATAGCTGGTTGCCGGATGCTTACACCGAGGCGCCGGCTCCTGTGGCGGCCATGCTGGCAGGGGTTCTCGAAGTGGTCGCGGTCTATGCGATTCTTCGCATGAGGATGATTGTCGACCACGCCGTGCCGTCTACCTTCACCGGCGGGCTGCTGGCGTTGCTCGGGTTTGCCTCATTTGTGACGGCTGCGTTCTTCATCCTTATCCAGCACAACTATAAGCGGCTGTTTGCGTATTCCAGTATCGAGCATATGGGGATCGCCATGATTGGATTCGGAGTCGGCGGGCCGCTGGGGACCTTCGGCGGGCTGTTTCACCTGCTCAATCATGCGTTCGCGAAATCGATGGCGTTTTTTGCCGCGGGCAACATTCACCGTCGCTTTCATACCGTGGAAATCGGCCAGGTGCAGGGGTTGGCTTCAGCGCAGCCCTGGACGGCCATGGGGTTGATGATCTCAGGACTGGCCTTATCGGCGCTTCCGCCGTTTGCGTCATTTGCCAGCGAAGTGCAAGTCCTCACAGCCCTGGCCTCACAAGGGGTTCCGGGATTCGGGGTCAGCGGTACCGGGGGCGTGGAGACCGTGACATGGTCGGAGCCATTCAACCGGGTCGGTCTTGTCGGGATATTTCTGCTCTCTGCTATTCTTGCATTCGGTGGGTTGATCTATCGCATGACCGGGATGGTCTGGGGTACTCCACCGGATGGAGTTGTCCGAGGGGAAATCTGGACGTTAGGCCATGTGCCGATCATTCTTCTTGCCGTGGCGCTGGTGGGATTCGCCTTTTTCCTTCCACAGCCCATCAGGCAGCTGTTGGACCAGGCGACAAGGGTGCTCTTGCTGGACTAGGGAGGCGATGGTCATGACAGAAGCGAGGTTCTGTGACGACGAGCTTAAGTCCGCCTTCCCGTCCATCGTACAGGATGACCCGGTACATGGAGAGTTTTCACGTTTCATGGTCCCCAAGGAGGTCCTTCCGTCGATCTGCCGTTATCTCCATACCCAACCAGGCATGCGGGGCCGGTTGACGCTTCTATGGGCGGTGGATCACCGACCGGTTCGTGACACCTATGGGCTGCATTACCTGTTCACCCTGGAGGCATCTCACCACTGGGTGGTGCTGTCCACTGAATTCGGAGGGACCGATCGGTCATTCACCTCCATCACGCCCCATATTCATGCCGCCAAGTGGTACGAGCGCGAGATTCGCGACATGTTCGGGTTGATTCCGATCGGGCATCCAGATTTACGGCGGCTGATCCGGCATGAACATTGGCCCAAGGGAGCCCACCCGCTTAAAAAGGACTTTCCATGGGATCGCGTGTTGGGTCGCCAGCAAGGCGAGCATCACTTCCGTCACATCGAAGGAGAAGGGGTGTTTGAAGTGCCGGTGGGACCCATCCATGCCGGGATTATCGAACCCGGGCATTTTCGATTTTCCGTGGCGGGTGAGCCGATCATGCAACTCGAGTTGCATCATTTCTGGAAACATCGTGGAGTCGAAAAGCTGTTCGAACAACAGCCATTGATCGGCGCGGCTCAGCTCGCCGAACGGGTGTCCGGCGACACGACCGTCGGTCATAGTCTCGCCTATTGCCAGGCGGCTGAATCGCTGCTGCGTCTGGATGTGCCACGGCGCGGCCGCTATCTGCGGAGCCTGTTTCTCGAACTGGAGCGCCTCCACAACCATCTCGGTGACGTGGGCGCGATCTGTAACGATACGGCGTACGCCCTGCCCCATGCGCATTGCGGGCGCATGAAAGAACAGGTCATGCAACTGAACGACCGGCTGACCGGATCGCGATTTCTCCGCGGGGTCAACCGAGTCGGTGGGGTTGCCGTAGACCTCACGGCGGGGCAACTGACCGAAATCGTGGATGAACTGGACCGCATTGAAAAGGATTTCTCGGAACTGGAATCCATCATTGTCTCCAATGCTTCCCTGACCGACCGTTTGGAGACCACCGGTGTGCTGGCGGAACGCACGGCGTGGGATCATGCCGTCGTCGGCGTCGTCGGTCGAGCGTCAGGTCTCGATCGGGATCTGCGTCGCGATCGACCGTTTGCAGCCTACGACGAGCTTCAAGCCAAGGTCGTGACGTATCGTTACGGAGACGTGCGGGCGCGGATGCGGGTTCGCATGGACGAGATTCATGAGTCCATGCGGCTGGTCAGAGAGATGCGCCTGAAGATTCCGCAAGGACCGGTCGCGGTTGAGCCGGGTTGCAGTCCCAAGGCCGGTGAATGGGCCTTGTCGGCAGTCGAAGGCTGGCGCGGTGAAATTGTCTACATGGTGATGGCGGGGGAGAACGGGACTGTTCATCGGTGCAAGGTCCGCGACCCGTCGTTTGTGAACTGGCCCGCGATCCAATGGGCGGTTGTGGGAAATATCATTCCGGATTTTCCGTTGATCAACAAGAGCTGTAACCTCTCGTACGCGGGAAACGATTTGTAGGGAGGTCGAACATGTTTCGCATCATGAAGAAGAGTCTGAAGACCGGTGTCGTGACGGGCCGGTATCCCGGAACTGAGGCCCCTGCGGCGCCGGTTGCCCGGGAGGTCGGAGAAAAAGCAGCACTCTTCAAACAGTCGCTGGCGATCCGTGAAGTCGATACCGGCTCGTGTAATGCCTGTGAGATGGAAATGAACGCGCTCATGAATCCCGTCTATGACGCCGAGCGGTTCGGCATTCACATCGCAGCTTCACCGCGTCATGCCGATGCGCTGGTGGTGACCGGGCCAGTGACCGTCAATATGGAGCGGGCGTTGAAAGATGTGTACAAGCAGACGCCTGATCCGAAGATTGTCATTGCGCTCGGTGACTGTGCGATGAACTGTGGCGTGTTCAAAGGCAGCTATGCCGTAACGGGTCCGGTAGAACGCCACATTCCCGTCGACGTCCGTATCCCCGGATGTCCACCGCGCCCGGCAGAGATTCTAGAGGTGCTGTCGAACTTGCGTAAACCGACATCATGAGGTGTAACGACAGGAAGTGCGTTGCTAATGTCGGACAGGCTCCGAGCGTCGTACTTCTCGGAAAATGTATGCTTTTGCTGAGGATTTATGTCTAACGGAAAGCCACGTGTGTTGATTTTGGGCGGTGGGTTCGGCGGTATGTATGCCGCGCTGGAATTCGAACAAGCGCTTGAGCGAGGAGCCGACTTGGACGTCACTCTCATCAACCGCGACAACTTTTTCCTCTTCACCCCGATGCTACACGAAGTCGCGGCGAGCGACCTCGATATCACCAATATCGTCAGCCCGATCCGTAAGTTGTTGCGTCGCGTGACGTTCTTTCATGGCGATATCGAAGCCATCGATCTCGAGCATAAACGAGTCGGCTTGTCACATGGGCACGAGAAACATTGCCATTCGCTGCCGTACGACCACCTGGTGTTGGCCCTTGGCTCAACCACGAACTTCTTCAACATCCCCGGCCTGGCCGAGCGGGCGCTCACCATGAAATCGTTGGATGATGCGATTTTTCTGCGCAACCGCCTCATCGCGAATCTGGAAGAGGCAGACTTTGAATGTGCGGAGTCTCTCCGCGCGCCCTTACTGAATTTCGTCGTGGCCGGAGGCGGGTTCGCCGGTGTCGAAACCATCGCGGCGATGAATGATTTTCTGAGGGAGGCGGTGCGGTTTTTCCCGCATCTTCGGGAAGACATGCTTCGGATCATCCTGGTCAGTTCGGGGAAGGTCATTCTGCCGGAACTCGGGGAGGAACTCGGCACCTACGCGCAGCGAAAACTCACGGAGCAGAGAGTGGAAGTCCATTCACACTGTAAAGTCACCGCCGTGACGGACGATGACGTCACGCTCAGCGATGGGACGACAGTGACGACCAATACCCTGGTCTGGACCGCCGGAATCTCCCCGCATCCCCTTTTGGACACACTGCCCTGCTCCAAAGCGCGGGGCCGGGTCCTTGTCAACGAGTATCTGGAAGTTTCCGGGTGGCCCGGCCTCTGGGCCTTCGGCGACTGTGCGCTCGTGCCGGATCGCAAGACCGGGGAATACCATCCCCCGACCGCGCAGCATGCGCTACGTGAAGGGAGAGTGGCGGCGCAGAATATTCTGGCCACCGTTCGAGGCGACCGCCTGAAACCGTTCCGCTACTCGACGCTCGGACTCTTGGCTCCAATCGGGAAGCGGACCGGCGTTGCCAACATTCTCGGCGTGAACTTTTCAGGCTTCATCGCCTGGTGGCTATGGCGGACCATCTACTTGCTGAAACTGCCTCGGTTTGAAAAGAAAGTTCTCGTGGCCTTGGATTGGACCCTTGACGTGCTCTTTTCAAAAGATCTAGTCCACTTCAGAACGACCCGGCCGCCCACCCCGTCACCGGCGGAAGAAGAAGTCGAGAAACCAGCCTGAATCATTCACCACTCGCGTCATAAACAGCCATTGGTTGGATTCATGGAGGAGTGAGACGCTTCTCAAACCGTTGGGGAGAAAAAGGATTTGAACCGGCCGGTGCCTGCGGATATGATGCCGGCTAATCGAATCAAGGAGGCCGTCATGAACACATTCTCAATGATCGGAGCAGGGGTCGCCGTCGGACTGATTCTGAGCGGCTGCTCGTCGTATCACACGGGTAAGCACGCGGCGCCGCTGCATGCGAAAGCGACGATTACCGGACCAGGCATTACCGGAGAGGCGCATCTCTACGAAAAATATGAAGGGCGCGTGCGGATCAAGCTGACCATACAAGGCAGTCCGGAGAGCAAACTCACGCCGGGATTACATGGCATTCATATCCACGAAGTAGGAAGCTGCGACCCCTTCGCTGCCGCCAAGGGTCATTACGACGGCAATGTCGATGCCAATGCTAATCCGGAGGCATCGGTTACCCCAGGGCTTGCAAATCATCCCTATCATCTTGGTGACTTGCAAAATCTGTATGTCGATGAGAGCCGGAACGGCTCGCTCTATACCATCACGAGCCGGGTCACGCTGTCCGATGGGCTGAATACGCTGTTCGACAAAGACGGCAGCGCCTTCATCATCCATGAACTTCAAGATAAGTACTTGCCCGATCCACCGACCAAGGATGCGCCAGGCGGGCCCCGGATCGCTTGCGGCGTGATCGTCAAACAATAACGAGAACATGTGGTGTCCTGCTAGCCGGAGGTTGTAATGGATCTTCCCATGAGAGACAGTGTTCCGACCCTCTCCGAAGCATCTCCAACAGCGGTGCTCGATGTGGGCGCGCAGCTCGAGTCCGTCCGCCTGCAGGACCCGGCTCAGACTGGAAAGGATCGAACTGTTATCCTCTTGAAGACGGACAGCCTTCGCGTGATATTCCGATCCTTCAGCGAAGGTGCCAGCCTTCCCACTCACAAGGCTCCCGGGCCGATCACGGTGCATGTTTTGGACGGCCAGATCGAGTTCACGGCCGGCACCCAGACGACTCCGGTCCGGAAGGGGGAAGTACTGGCGTTGGAATCCGGAGTTCCCCACTCCGTGAAGGCTCTCAGCAATTCCGCCATTCTCATCACGGTCGCCGTCCGTCCCCAAAGTTCATAATCCCCTCTTCGCAGGAATCAGCAGAACTACGTGCGGTTGCCCCGTTTTGCCCCACCGGACAATAGCGCCCTGAGTATTCCTGCATCACTTCAATTCCTCTCCATTCGATCCAACTGCCTCAAGTCCTTGTTTGAGCGCAGTTCAGGCACCGACTACATGAAATGAATGCGGCGGCACCGGAATCGCACTCAACTTTTCTGAATCCAATTCCATGGGAGCGGCTCCCATTCGATAGGCAGTTGCAATCGCGCAACTCCTGACCGATCGCGACGCCGAGAAATGGAGTTGTTCGGATAGGCCAACTTCAACCGGGAGGAAAATGCGATGACCACGTTAGCCAGGCCAGGGGTTC
>DASUMN010000045.1:0-9023 GCA_036277675.1 Nitrospira sp.
TCCGTCCGAAGCCGGCGACGAGCCGTTTCTCATCGCGCGGCGTTGCCCAACCGCGATCGTGGCGGTCGGAGCCGATCGGGCGGCCCTGGGCCGATGGGTATTGGCGCAACAGCCTGTCGACTGCATGATCTTGGACGATGGGTTTCAACACCTCGCGCTCAGCCGGGATGTTGATCTGGTGCTGCTTGACGCGACCGATGCGCCGGGGCTCGATGCGATGGTGCCTGCCGGCCGGTTGCGCGAACCCCTCACGGGTCTTGGGCGTGCGGCGGCATTCGTTGTCACCAGGGCCGACTCCAAAAAAGATGTAGAAGCTGTGTGCGGGCGGTTAAAGGCGGCGCATCTTCCCTTCGCCGATGCGATCGAAATCCGATTCAAACCCGAATCCCTTGTTGCGGTATCGGCGGGAGCGGTGCAACTGCTCGAATGGTGCCGAGGGATGAAAACCTGGCTGGTGAGCGGAATCGGGAACAGCCAGTCGTTCCACCGATCCGTTGAGTCGTTGGGAGTCGAGATCATCGGGGAGACGGTTTTCAGCGATCATCATCAGTACCACGAAGGCGATGTCCGCCGGGTCCGCACTGATGCGCAGGCCGCCGGCGCGGACATGGTGCTGACGACCGAAAAGGACGCTGGGAAATTACAGCCGTTTCTTACGCCGGACGACTCGTGGTGGGCGCTACGGATCAGAGCGGAGATCGTCCGCGGGGAAGAACGGCTGCGCGGATTGGTGATGGACACAGGAGCAGGCAGTGCGTAAGGAGTCTATCAGGCGTGTGCTGGTGCGGGCGCCGAATTGGATCGGGGATGCCGTGATGTGCGAGCCGGCACTGCGCGGGCTCCGGTCCCTCTTCCCTCAGGCGGAACTCACGCTCCTGGCAAAAGCCGCCGTCGCGGAATTGTTCGTCGGCTATACCGGATTAGATCATGTGTTGGTGTACGACGATAAGGGAACACATGCGGGTCTGGGGGGGAAATGGACGCTTGCGGGGACGCTCCGCCAACATCGCTTCGACCTGGCGGTGCTGTTTCAAAATGCCTTTGAAGCGGCGTTCATTACGTGGCTCGCGGGGATCCCGCGCCGGTATGGGTACTTGACCGATGGCCGTGCCATATTTCTGACCGACCCCGTTGCGGTTCCTAGTCCCAATTCGCTGACGCATCAAGTCGAGTATTATTGGAATCTGCTCACGCCGCTGGGACTATCCGGAGCCCCGCCGTCTCCACAACTGATGGTGTCGTCGGAGGAGGAGCGTAGGATGGGCGAGAGATTGGCCTCCTCCGGCGTAGCACTCTCCGATCTGGTGATTGGAATCAATCCGGGATCGACCTATGGGAGTGCAAAGCGTTGGCTACCAGATCGATTCGCGGAGATTGCCCAGCGTCTGGCGGAGCACATATCTGATGGGGAGAGGACTCGCACGGCAGTCGTCATTCTTGGCGCAAAGGGAGAAGAATCGTTGGGGAAGGACATCGCGGCCCATATCCAGGGCCGATCGGTGGTCTTATCCGGAGCGACCACGATTCGCGAACTGATGGCCGTGACCAAACGATGCCGTCTGCTGGTCACCAACGATACGGGGCCGATGCATATCGCCGCAGCCTGTGGAGTGCCGGTCGTCGCGGTGTTCGGTCCAACGGACTGGCGAACGACCGCACCCTATGGGCAGGAGCAGTCCATCGTGCGCGAACCGGTCGATTGCGCGCCGTGTCTGTTGCGAGAGTGTCCGATCGATCACCGCTGCATGACCAGAGTGCCGGTGGACCGTGTGTATGAAGCTTGTCTATCTCGTCTGTCTGGTCATTCTTGTCTGTCTCGTTCATCTGGTCTCTCTCGTCTATCTGGCCCAGACCAAACAGACGAGACAGACCGAATAGACCAGACAGACAAAACAGACCGAGCAAACATTCTTGCGGGCTACACCGTCTTCCTGGATCGCGACGGAACATTGAATCCCGATCCCGGATACATCCGGTCGCCCGACCAGTTTGAATTGTTTCCCGGTGTAGCACAGGGGCTGGCAAAACTGGTACGAGCCGGTGCGCGATTGATCGTCGTGACGAACCAGTCGGGAGTAGCACGGGGACTGTTCTCCGTCGGCGAGCTTGAGGCGATTCATGCAAAACTGGCGCGCGTTCTTGCTGAGGCCGGGGCTCCGCTCGATGCGCTCTATGTCTGTCCCCACCACCCCGATGATTCGTGCACGTGCCGGAAACCGAATACGGGCCTGATCGATCAGGCGGTGCGAGAGCGGGCAGTCGATCTCACCCGTTCGTATCTGATCGGCGACAAGGTGAGTGATGTGGAGTTGGCCAAGCGTGTGGGCTCGCGGAGTATTCTGATGACGACCGGAGCGGTTCTTCCACAGCAGGTTGAAGGACTCAACGCGTCCGGGTTGGCCCCGGACCTGGTGGCCTCCTCGTTTGATGAAGCGGCAGAGTGGCTGCTAGAGGATGTCAGGAATCGTCCCGTCATCACGGGCAGGCACTAGATGATGCCTGCATAGGATCTCGCGAGGCGCATGGGCGGTTCGATACAGGTCACGGACTTGCGCCGGGAGAGCGGCGCACCTATAGTGTCGTGAGAGGTCACGGGACACACGCTCCACAAGAAGCGACGATCGATGGACCAACCAGCGGAAACCTGTGCCATTCCGTGTAACCTCTGCGGCGGCAGAGCGGTGGGGGTCCTTTCGAACCGAAGCCGCAGCGGCAAGCCCTTGCGAACCGTGATTTGTCGATCCTGCGGGCTCGTGTGGTCCGATCCGCGCCCCCATGATGCGAAGCAGTTCTACGAAGAAGAATATCGTCTCTCCTATAAAAATACCTATAGCCCGAAACCGAAACACGTGCTGCGTGCCGGCAAGGTGGCGCTGTCGCGGTTTGAGAAAATCGACCGGCTGCTGGCAGAGCCGAAGACCGTGCTTGACGTGGGGACCGGCGGCGGCGAATTTGCCTACTTGCTCCGATCCTTGGGGCATCGCGTGAGCGGAGTCGAGCCGAACAGAGGCTACGCGGATTATTCGATCAAGGAATACGGATTGTCGGTGCAGGTCGGGTTCGTGCAGGATGCGGTGTTTCCGCCTGAGTCGTTCGATGTCGTGACGATTTGGCATGTGCTTGAGCACACTGAAGATCCAGGCGCCGTGTTGACGTTACTGTGCTCCTGGGTGAAGGCGGACGGCATCGTCGTCGTGGAAGTGCCCAACGTGGAAGCCACGTGCCAGGCTCCCAGCAGCACGTTCCATGAAGCACACCTTTACAATTTCAACGTCGTGTCGTTGCGGAGGTTGGCCAGGAAGCACGGACTCTATGAAGCCTGGCATCTGATCTCACGGGACGGCGGGAACATCACGATGTTTTTCAAACGGGAGCCGCCACTGATCGATCCTTGCCGCGACCCCGTCGATCCGGGAAACTACGAGTGGGTGTCCAGGATCGTGCGCGGGCACACCAACCTCACCCGCCACCTGACCGCATCGCCGTATCTGCGGGCCTGGCAGCGGCTGTGCCGATCATTTGCGGAACGGCGTGAAACTGCCGGTGCGGAAAGCGGCAAGGTACTGCTGGACGGTTTGTATGCCGCGCAGGTCAAGGCCCACTCAGTGGTTCCTGGATAAACGGACACAGGCGTTCAAGGCGTGCCGGACTCAGCGCTTCTTCCATTCGCGGGCTCCGTACCGGAAGGCGTTTCCGGAAAGGTTGTTCGGTGCAATCGGTAACACATACTGATCCTCGCCCCATATCTTCCGCCCTGCACAACGGCCGCATTCTTCTCATCAAACCCAGCTCGCTCGGCGATATCGTTCACGCGCTCCCGGTTGTGTCGGCGATCAAAGCGCAGTGGCCCGGCGTGCATCTGACCTGGGTGGTGAAACGCCAATGGGCGGAACTCGTCCGCCGGGTTGCGGGAGTGGATCGCGTGTGGCCGGTGGACGGAGGAGCGGTCAGTTGGTTGAAGCAAGGATGGGCATTGCGGGCTGAACGCTTCGACGTGACTGTTGATTTGCAAGGACTGTTTCGCAGTGGAGCTGTGGCGTGGTTGAGCGGTGTTCCGCTCCGCATCGGATTTGCCAACGGGAGGGAAGGCAGTCCTTGGTTCTATACGACGCGAGTACCGGTACCAACTGCGGAGATGCACGCAGTCGATCGATATCTGCTGGTCGCGGAGGCCATGGGAGTCCGCGTACTGGGGGCGCCGCAGTTCCGGTTCAACGTGCGTGACGAGGACAGAGCCATTGTTCGGAATATCCTCTCTGAAAAGGGAATCTCCGTCGATCAGCCATGGGTAGCCATGAATGTCTCGGCACGGTGGATCACCAAGCGATGGCCGCTGAGTTCCTTTGCTGGGGTGATTGATCGATTGCACGAGGAAGGCCGTGGTCCGGTCGTGGTGATCGGGAGTGCCGAGGATCGGTGTGATGTGGACGCGCTGCGCGCCGTGACGACAACCCCGTTCATCGATCTGGCCGGCGCGGTTCCGCTCGGATGTCTCCCGGCGCTGCTGTCGAAGGCTGGGGCGATGATCACGAACGATTCGGGTCCGATGCATATCGCTGCGGCGGTGGGTGTTCCGGTTGTCGCCCTGTTCGGGCCGACCAGCGAGGTTCGTACCGGCCCGTATGGAACAGGACATCGTGTGCTGACCGGTTCAGTTCCGTGCCGTCCTTGTTTCAGCCGTGTCTGCCGGCACGTTCCAGAGTTGGAGTGTCTCCGCGCTCTCACGCCGGACGATGTGGCCGAGGCCGTCCGGGACCTGTTGGCGGCACACGCACGCTCATCATGAATGTCTTGATTGTCAGACCGGATGGCATCGGCGACCTGATCCTCTCACTTCCGGTGGCGTCTCAACTCAGGCAATTGCTGCCCGGTGCGAAGATCGGATTTCTGACCAGTCCGATCACCGCCCCCTTGCTCGAAGGCCATCCGGATATCGACTACGTTCGAACGGTTCGCTTCAACGACCCGTTGAGAGTCCTGCGCGCTGCGTTCTCAAATGGAGTCGATGCGACGATCTTTCTTAAGCCGTTTCGCCGGCTCATGTGGGCGGCGTACCTGGCGCGCGTGCCGATTCGTGTGGCGACCGGATTTCGCTGGTACAGCGTGCTGGCTAATCGGCGAGTGTTCGAGCATCGCAGCGACTTCATGCGTCACGAATCCGAATACAACGTGGAGATGCTGAAAGGGCTCGGGCTGAGTCCACGTGCCGTGAGCAAGCCCACGTTGCGTGTGACCGAAGAAGAACGGATCGGCGGAGAAGACCGGTGGCTTGGCTTGCCTCGCCCGCATGTCGTGATCCACCCCGGTGGACGCTCCGCGCGGCGTTGGCGGCCTGAACACTTCCGGGACCTGGCGGTTCGGTTGGCACAAATTGGATACGGTATTGTCCTGACCGGCAACGACCAGGAGCGAATCGAATTTGAACGAGATACATTGTCCACCAGGGCTCTTCCGGCGGGTATCACCAATCTGATGGGGCACCTATCGGTTCGGGAGCTTATGGCGGTGATCGCCAACGCCGATGTGGTTGTTTCCGGCGCAACTGGGCCGGCGCATCTGGGTTCGGCTGTCGGCACACCAGTGGTCAGCCTGTTCGATCCTCGAAGAAATAATCTTCCGGTGCGATGGAAGCCGTTGGGAAGCGGAGTGGTATTACGTCCGGATGTCCCTACCTGTGACAAATGTATCGGCGATGTGTGCCCCTATTGGGATTGTCTTGACCGCATCACCATCGAGCATGCCGTGACGGCGGTCGGGCATGTGGCCAAGGCTCCAGCGGCATTAACCGTGCTTCACATATAAGATGTTGTAGGTACGGCTCCCTTTGATCAGGTTTCATCGCCACGCTCTTCATCAGCCATGAGTAGTCCAAGCAGTTGAGGTCTTTTCGCTTGACTCCCACATGCACTTGTGTTCATATCCTGAACAAGCTAAAAATCTTCTGACCCGATTCATCCTAACTCTATGAATCTTCAAGGCCAACGCGATCTTGTTCTGTTAACAGAACTGGAGCGGGACGGTGCTGTCACACAGCGTTCTCTTGCCACCAAGCTGGGGGTCGCTCTAGGACTGACCAATCTGTATCTAAAGCGGCTGGCCCGAAAAGGGTATATCAAGATCACGACAATTCCATCCAACCGCGTCCGGTATCTCTTGACACCGCAGGGGTTTGCCGAGAAATCACGCCTGACCTATCTCTACATGCAGTACTCGCTGGCTCACTATCGGGACATGCGCGCCCGGCTGAGGGATACCTTATCCCATGCGGCGGCGAATGGTATGAAGCGAGTGGTCATCTACGGCACCGGTGAATTGGCGGAAATGGCCTATTTGTCGCTCCGTGAAATGAGCATGATTTTGGTTGGGTTTGTCGACGACAGTCAGCGGGAGTCATTTTTGTCCTATCCGGTGTGGCGGCCCGACGCGCTGGAGCAGTGGGAATTTGATGCGATTCTACTCGCTGATCTTGAGCACACCGCGTATCACAAAGAGAATTTGGGGCGGCACCATATTCCGGATAGAAAGGTGCTGGCCCTCGTGCCCGCGGCCTAAGTGGTTCCGAATCTGGCGGTGTGTCCTGTCTCTGCGGATGGAGCCGTGGTCCTGTCGGCGAGCCGTACTGTAAGTGAGAGGGCGAAGCTGTGTCTAAAGCGGTCTGTCTGGTGGAAGATGTCTATCTTGTCTATCTGGTAACAGACGGACCAGATCGACGAGATAGACCAGACGGACCAGATAGACCACTATCATGAAACTCACACGTTTCGAAGATTTGGATTGCTGGAAAGAAGCTCGGAAACTCACGCGGCAGATCTATGAAGCGATAGGTCGAAATCCAATCTGGCAACGTGATGTCAGACTGTGCGGACAGATACAAGCGGCATCTGTATCAGTGATGTCGAATATTGCCGAAGGGTTCGTCCGACATTCCGATAAGGAATTCGGGCAATTCCTGTTCATCGCTATGTCATCCGCAGCGGAAGTCCAAAGTCATCTGTATGTTGCGATTGACCAAAAGTATCTTTCCCAAGAGAGCTTCGATGAGATTTATGCACAAGCGGAGAAGACCGGTAAGATCATCTCCGGACTCATTAAATACCTCCGAACCAAGACAAAACAGACCAGATAGACCAGACAGACCAGACAGACCAGACAGACCAGATGGACCAGACAGACAAATTCCCCCGTTGGTATGCACTGCGGACAAGATCCCGACATGAGAAACTTGTGCGGGATCAATTGGACAAACAGGGGATCGAGCCCTTGCTTCCGACGGTCAAGAGGCTGAGCCAATGGAAGGACCGGAAAAAGGAAATAGAAGTGCCGCTGTTTTCCGGCTATTGTTTCGTTCGATTCGGGCACGAAGGAAAATTGCCTGTTCAGAAAGTGTCGGGAGTTGTGGAAATTGTCGGCAGCGGCAGCCGCCCGGAGCCGATTCCTGATGAGGAAATTCAGGCCTTGAAAACGCTCATGGCCAGCGTTCTTCCCTATGATCCGCATCCCTATTTGCATGAGGGGATGGCGGTGGAAGTCGTACGCGGACCGCTACAGGGGGTTCAGGGGATGTTGCTCCGGAAAGAAAAACGGCATCGGTTGGTCTTGGGAATCCGGTTGATTCAGCAAGCGGCGGCAGTGGAGATCGATGTCAACGATGTGGTGCCGATTTAGCCGTATCAATAGGAGACCAGGCTGAGCATGAAGCGAGCGCTGATTACAGGGATCACGGGGCAGGACGGATCGTACCTGGCCGAGTTGTTGCTCGGCAATGGGTATGAAGTCTACGGCATCATCCGGCGATCCAGTTCCTTCAACACAGGACGGATCGACCCGATCTATCAGGATCCGCATGTGTCGGACGTGCGGCTGCGGTTGGTGTATGGAGACCTGAACGATGCCAGTTCGTTGAATAAGCTGATCAGAACGATTCAGCCGGATGAGATTTATAATCTGGGAGCCCAAAGCCACGTGCGCGTGAGTTTTGATATACCGGAATATACCGCCGAGGTGACGGGCTTGGGTACGATCCGTCTCTTGGAGGCGATCCGGGAGTCCGGGGTCAAAACGAAATTTTATCAGGCCTCTTCGAGCGAGATGTTCGGAAAGGTCCTGGAGGTGCCGCAACGGGAGACCACTCCGTTTTATCCGCGCAGCCCCTACGGAGCCGCGAAGGTCTACGGGCATTGGATCACGGTCAACTATCGGGAGGCCTACGGCCTGTTCGCGTGCAGCGGCATTCTGTTCAATCATGAGTCGCCGCGCCGTGGGGAAACCTTCGTCACGAGGAAGATCACTAAAGCCGCGGCGCGTATCAAGCTGGGGTTGCAGCAGGATCTCTTTCTTGGAAATTTGGAGGCCAAGCGGGATTGGGGATTCGCGGGAGACTATGTGGAGGCGATGTGGCTGATGCTGCAGCAACCCGCTCCCGACGACTATGTCATCGCCACCGGCGAGACCCATACCGTCAAGGAATTCCTCGACGTGGTGTTTGGACAGGTCGGGCTTGATTGGAAGCGGCATGTCAAAATCGATCCCCGGTACTACCGGCCGACAGAAGTCGACCTCCTGATCGGCGATGCCAGCCACGCCAAGAAGAAGCTGGGTTGGGAGCCGAAAGTCCGATTCAAAGAATTGGCGGTCATGATGGTCGAGGCCGATCTTCGCGTGGAACAAGAACGGCTCGAAGGCACCAAATCCTATCCCAAGTCTTCCGACCATGCCTGAGATGGAGCGGGATGCCCGTATCTACGTCGCCGGTCACCGGGGAATGGTGGGGTCGGCGATTGTTCGGTTGTTGGAGCAGCGGGGGTATCGCCACATCATCTGCAGGACGAGCCGAGAACTCGATCTTCGGGACGGGCGGGAGGTTGCGGCATTCTTCTCGGAGGCAAGGCCGGACTATGTCTTCGTGGCGGCCGCCAAGGTCGGAGGCATTTTAGCCAACGACTCGCTGCCGGCCGATTTTCTCTACGACAACCTCGCCATCGAAACGCACCTGATTCACCAGGCCTACCGGCATAAAGTGCGGA
>DASUMN010000046.1:0-5034 GCA_036277675.1 Nitrospira sp.
TTCCCCAACTGCTTCATGAACGCGGCGGGAGCCCTCTGTGTCACGAGAGACGAACTGGTCGCGCTCGGTGAGTCAGGCGCCGGGGCGATCGTCACCAAGTCGATGACGGTCGAACCCAGGCAGGGGAATCCTGAACCACGCTACTATGGGTTTCCCGGCGGGTCGATCAATTCCATGGGGCTGCCCAATCTTGGCTACCAGGCCTATGCCGAATTGATTCCCGACCTCAAGCGATACGGCAAGCCGGTCATTGCCAGCGTAGCGGGACTCTGCGAGGACGATTTTCCGATCATTGCGGCGGTGATCAACGCCGCACAGCCGGACCTCATCGAAGTGAATCTCTCCTGTCCGAATATTCCGGGCAAACCGCAAATTGGGTATGATCCGGACACGTCCGAGCGGGTGATCAAGCGGGTGCGGAGTCTCATTACGGTCCCGATGGGTCTGAAGCTGCCGCCGTATTTTGATCCGGCCCATCACGAAGTCATGGGAAAAGTGATTGGGCGGCACGGAGTCGATTTTCTGAACATGATTAATTCAGTGGGCAATGGACTGGTCGTCGATCCGGAACGGGAAGTCGTGGTGATCAAACCGAAAGGCGGATTCGGCGGATTAGGCGGCCGCATCATCAAGCCGGTTGCGCTGGCGAACGTCCGCGCGTTCTACAAGTTGTTTCAGGGGAACATTCCGATCATTGGGACCGGCGGTGTCGTGGATGGGGTGGATGCGTTCGAGCACCTGTTGTGCGGCGCGTCTGCCGTCCAGGTCGGCACGGTGCTGGTGGAAGAGGGGCTGGGGGTGTTTGACCGGCTCAAACAGGAGCTCGCGGCGCTGTTGGAACGCAAGGGGTATCGCTCGCTGGCGGAATGCCGGGGCACCGTGGCGGAACTGTAGCGCTACCGCCCGCTGAAACTGCGCGGCAACAATCCCAGTTGCAGCGCTTGGCGCAGAAGTTGGGCGACATTGCGGACATTGAGCCGGCGCATCATGTTGAAGCGATGCACTTCAACCGTGCGGACGCTAATGTCCAGCGAAGCGGCGATCTCGCGGTTGGTCCGTCCTCTGGCCACTTGCTTGAGGATCTCGGATTGGCGCGTTGTGATGTGGAGCGCCGATTTAAGGTTGCGCTCGCCCTGGTCGACCTGAAGTGCCGTGTTGCCTCTGGTTCTCGCCATCCTGTACTCCTCTGTCATGTGTGCTAGCGAGTCTAACAAGGGATCAAAACGCTGTAAACGAAACCGGCGATCTGTGCAGGGCGTTCTTCATCCCCACGCCGGGCCATGGAAAGAGCGATGGTGTCGTTCATCAAAATCCTGTGGCTGATTCTTACCGCGCATGTGACGCAGCGTCCGCTGCGGACGCTGCTGACGATCACCGGAGTGGCTCTCGGTGTCTCAGCCTCCGTGGCGGTCCGCACCGCAAACGTCGACGTCCTCCACTCGTTTGAGCAGACGGTCTTAACTGTGGCAGGACCGACCACCTTGGAAATTTCCGGGGGGGAGGTGGGTCTGGACGAGCGGCTGATCACGGCCGTGCGCCACGTTCCCGGTGTCACGGCGGCTTCTCCGGTCATTCTTCAGACGGCGGTCAAGGCGGGTGACGGATCAACAAGCCGGGCGGTTCAGGTACTGGGTCTGGATTTGCTTGCGGAAATCGACTCGCGAGGGTTTCGTGTCGGCCACCAGCCGACAGAGCGCCGCTGGGAGACCATGCTCGATTCCAATGCGGTGCTGTTGGGGCGCAAGCAGGCGACCGAATGGCATGTGTCCGTGGGCGATACGGTCGATCTCCTAGTGGGGCCTGGTTTGGTGACATGCCGGGTTTCAGGGATTCTGGACGATGCTGCAGATCGGACCTCGTCCTGGGATCGTTTGGCGGTCATGGATATTGCCGCGGCGCAAGTGACGTTCGACATGGTGGGCCGTCTGGATCGAATTGACCTTCTCACTGAGGAAGGGAAATTGGTTGAAGAGATTGCGCAAGCGGTACGGGCGATCATGCCGCCCCATGTCACCGTCGAACGCCCGACAAGCCGGACGAACCAAGTCGAGCAGATGTTGCGGGCATTCCGGCTGAACCTGACCGTGCTGAGCTGGGTGGGGCTGCTGGTCGGGATGTTCTTGATCTACAACACGATGGCGTTCGCCGTGGCCCAACGCAGGCGAGAAATCGGGATTTATCGCGCGATCGGGATGACGCAAACGCGCGTCGCCGTTTTGTTTTTGGCTGAAGCCGCGGTGCTGGGATTGGTCGGGGGCGCGCTGGGTAGCGCAACGGGCTTTGTGTTGGCCCAGCAACTGACGGCGCTCTTGAGCCGGACTATCTCGGATCTCTACGTGCCTGTCGGATCGGGCGGTGGCCATGCGCTTGGATCCGGCTGGTTCTGGACCTTGTCGCTCGAAGGTCTTGCCGTCGGGTGTCTTGTCTCGATGATCGGCGCGATAGGCCCAAGCCTGGATGCAGGCAGAACGGCACCGGCTCGCGCGTTGGCACCGGGGGATTATGAAGCGGGGCATCAACTGCAAGTCGTCGGCCTGAGCCTTGTCGGGCTCGGGCTGCTTGCGATAACGGGAGCACTGAGTTTCGCCGGTCCGGTGGATGGCGTGCCGGTACCGGGCTATCTGGCCACCCTCTGTTTGCTGGCCGGGTTATCGTGTATCGCGCCGATCTGCATTACCGGGGGGTCCCGCAGCAGTCGGCGGGCAGGACTCAATCCCGAGATGCAAGGGGTCATGCGTGAAATTGCGATTGATCACGCCTCGCGTAACCCGGGCCGCAATGGGGTCACGGTGTCCGCGCTGATGGTTGGATTGGCGATCATGATCGGAGTATTGGTCATGGTCCGAAGTTTCCGCCATACGGTGGAAGTCTGGGTGGCCGAGACGGTGATCGCGGATGTCGTGGTGGCCCCCTCGCTCTGGTTACGGGGAACGGAGGCTGGGAGTGTCGGCCGAAGCCTGCCTTCGTCCTGGTCGGCCGTGCTGGCATCGATTCCGGAGGTCTCGGCGGTCGATACCTACCGTGATGTGCGAGTCATGGTGAATGGCCAGCGGGTAGCCATCGTCTCGCGCGATTTGCGCCTCCACGCCCGGTTGAGCCGGTATTTGATGCGCCAGGGCGACTCATCGGAACAGCTCAACCGCGCGGCGGACATCGGTGGGGTGCTGCTTTCTGAAATCTTGGCCGGCAAACTTGGAGTGCAGGAAGGGGACAGTCTTGACATCGTGACGCCGGAAGGGACGAAGCGGTTTCCCATCGTGGCGGTCTTCTACGATTATGCCACCGACGGCGGGAAAATCCTGATGGACCGCGCTCTGTACCAATCGCTGTGGCATGACGAGTTGGTGACGGTCTATCCCGTCTATCTGGCCGCCGGTGTGGACCACGATCAAGTTCGGAATACGATGGCCGCCAGATTGCAGGATGCCGGCGGCGGCCGGTTTCCTCCGTTGCTGATCAGCAATGCCGAACTACGAACGGAAATTTTGGAGATCTTCGATCGAACGTTTCTGATGACCTATGTCCTCGAAGCCATTGCCGTCGTCATCGCGATGCTCGGCATCATCAATACGCTGGTCACGTCCGTGCTCGAGCGGCGCCGGGAGTTCACCACGATCCGGGCCATCGGCGCGAGCGAAGGGCAGGTGACGCAACTGGTGTTGTGGGAAGCGGCCTACTTGGGGGTGGTCGGGATCGGGCTGGGTCTGGCGGGAGGCGGGGCGCTCTCGCTGTTGCTGGTGAACGTCATCAATAAACAATCGTTTGGTTGGACTATTCAGATGATCATTCCTTGGGGAGGGCTCGCGCAAGCGGTTCTTCTGGCAGGAGGAGCCACCGTCGTGGCCGGGTTGTTGCCGGCTCGGTGGGCTGCTCAACAGCCGGTGGCTGAAGGGCTGAGGGACGAATAGGTATGCCCGCTGTTCAATTCAAAAGACGATGAGCGCAACCGGCTCGATGTTCATCGGCATTGTGGGCGCCGTGGTGTTTCTGCTGGCGGTCTTTGCATTGAGTCAGGGAAACTGGAAAAGTGGTTGTATGTGGTTGCTGGTTGGCATAGGGATGGTTATAGTTATGACGTATCTGGATAAGCCGTCGTCGGCCCCATGGCGGTAGGCAATCTGTTTTGACTCATGACGGTCCTGTGGTCGATTTACCTACGCGGGCATACTGCGCGTATCTGCCGCGACGTGTGCCGACCAGGGATGGGCCTCCAAGAGCCACATGCCGGTTGGCACACACCCTCCGGCCCATGTTTCCCTCTGCGTGACCGATACGGTATGCGCTGAGATACCCTTCAGAACATCATCATCGCTCCAGCATTCATGACCAGCGCTACTTATTCTGCTCGTAGGCTGCTCGAAGATCACTGGCCGGAGGGTTGGTGCTGCTCACAAAGGAAATCGTCATATAAATGAACACTGCTGCTCCGACAATAATGGTGCCGAGATATAGCCAGGTCCTATCCATGGTGTCCTCCTTGGTTGAGGGTAATCCTTGAGTGAGGCGTAGTGGGTTTGAAAGGTCTGATACCTGCGTCTCGGTGATCCATGATGACCTCACCGGTGCATGGAGCGGTAAAACATCGACGGGTAAAATTTTATTGCGAGGATGCAAAAAATTAAATTGGGGCAACTTCTTGCGGAAATCTTCCGGTGGCGGAATTCCACACTGTATCGGTGAGGGGTGGAGGGAGAAGAGGCGAGGCGGTCTTTAGGATCGGCTGCGGGAGTTATCCAGAGATTTGACCATATTCACGATGCGCGTCCGTGCATCGTCCGAGATCTCAGTGAATTGTACGCCCATTCCCGGATAGAAGACGTGCCGTTCTTCTCGTGGTCTGATCCACGCCACTTTCCCTCGTGCGGTAATCGGCCGGGTGTGATCGTCAGGCAGGACCAGTTCCAGTGTGAGGTCCGTGCCAATCGACTGCGGGGAGGTCGTTTCGATGAAAATCCCACCGCCTCCGATCTCGCAGGTTACGCCATTGGAATCCGTACGATCTGACGCGGCGTAGCGAAGTTTTGCCGCCAGCTG
>DASUMN010000047.1:0-4730 GCA_036277675.1 Nitrospira sp.
GGACGCATGGAAGCGTTCCTGTTCGTGCAAAATCTCTTCAACACCGAATGGGAACAAGCGATCTTCGCGTTCGAATCACGGCTCCGCAATGAGGCCGCAGGCGTCAACGACATCCATTTTGTGCCCGGCAATCCGCGTACAGTAATGGGCGGGATTGCCTGGTACTTTTGACACCTCGATAGAAATCGATTGACGAGAAGCGGTGCCATTCCTGCCACGCTATCCCCCCAAGAAAGTGTGAAAGCCAAGCCACTCTTTCTGTAGCCAAGTTAGTACAGCGGTAAATACACCGAGAAATCATTAGGATATGTGCATGGAGCCACTGGCCATGGAGCCGTTCTCCTGCAACCCGGCACATACACGCTCTCGCCACTTCTAAAGAATCGCCTGGAATATGGGTAGGATTTCACCCGATTGAATGTTAAGTGTCCTGTAGGTACGACACTTGCTGTCTTGACCAGGTATCGCTTCTCAACCGGAGGTGCTGCCATGATGATCGGAACGCGAGAAATCGTCCATCAGGTACATCCGCATCTTGGGGAGCCACTGCGAGCGGGAATACTTTCCGGGTTGTCTGAACGGCGGATCAGCCTTCAGCCTGTTTCACGCCGACACGAGGATCGGGTTACAGAACAGCGGATCTGTACCTACGTGCTCTGTGAGTCTATCGGTGAAGAGACGGTTGTGATTCAAGAGGGCGAAGCCTATAGCCTCAACCGGAGTCAACACGGTATTTTGTTGCTCATGGGCTATTCACCGAATGCGAAGCAGATCCTCGAACTGCATATCCCCGAAGCTCAATGGCGCCGGTCTGTGAACCTCTATGAGGTGCAGTGGACCAAGCCCGTTACGATCGAGTCGCGCGGCGATCTCTACCTCATAGGGTGCAAGCTGGTGTTCGGGCCCTCACGCTACTGGGCCTTCTAGCAGGATGCTGAAAAAGCCCGCCAGCATCGTTCTCGCGTCGTTCGAGGCTCGACGTACAGAAAGAGTACGCCTCGCCTCTTCGCTCGCTGCGGCCTTGCTGGGCAGGCTTTTTGAGCATCCTGCGGGTTCTGATGTGTCATTTTATGACTCTTCGTAGTCTGGAACTTCTACATGGTCAAAATAGTTTTCCGCAGACTCCTAACTAATCCGGTCACAATCCCATCTGTATTCAGATCAGTACTTAAGTCCAGGGTTGCCTGCCCTTGTGCATCACTCTCGGATTGAGATCAATCTCGACGTCGTGGTATTTATACTCCTCATCCCACGTCACCTCTGGGTCCGTCGTGCATTCCACCCACTCAGAAAAGGAGTTCGTATGCAACGTCTGTCGGTTCAAGTGTCTGCGCTGGTGGTGGCTTCGATCTTCGGCATCTCCACATTTGCGCAGGTGCCGGGGTCTGACATCACAACCCGGCCTGGCACGCCTTCATCGGCACCGGTTTCTCCAACTTCTCGATCATCGGCTCCGTCTGTGCCAAGCGAGATGAAGGGCGAAGGCGAAAAACGCATGAAGGCCAACCGTGACCGCGAGAGGGGAGAGCGGAAAGCAGAGAAAGAACGCCGCAGCACCGAGGCTCCGTCCATTCCGCCTATGTCCGAGTCTGTTCCACCGGCGCCGCCTGCGTCGGTTCCCGCAGTTCCTCCTGCATCGGCGCCTTCTGCGCCGGCTCCTCCAGTGCCTTCTTCGTCGGTGCCTTCCGTGCCGGGTGAGATGAAGGGTGAAGGTGAACAGCACATGAGGGGCGACCGTCACCGAAACAAGGAGGAGCGCAAAGCGGAAAAGCAACGCCGGAAAGCCGAGCGAAAAGCTGAACGAGAGCGTCGGAAATCCGAGCGAAAAGCGGAAAAGGAACAACGGAAAGCTGAGAAGCAACAGCGGAAGCAAGATGATGACAAGGACGACAAGGATGATGACGAAGATGACGATGACAAGCACGATGACGATGACAAGGACGACGACAAGAAAACCGACCGCGGGAAGAAAGAAGGCAAGCGCAGAGGTCAGGAGCGGCACTGACCGTTAAACATCCGAACATCATGCACGGGGTCACGGTTCCCGGAACCGCGGCCCCGTACTGTCTCCGGACCCGTTCCCATTGCTCCCTGCCCAACACCCCGCTAGAATCCGCCCGCCATTGTGATTACCCCGCATTCTGTCATGAACAATGCGGGTTAGGCCGGAGCCGCATGCTGCTAAGTTTTGTCATCCTGTACCTCCTTGTCTCCGTCGGGATCGGACTGTTCGCGGCGTCACGCGTCCGAAGCGCGAAGGATTTTGCCGTGGCGGGACGGAGCCTGCCTCTGCCCATCGTTACGGCGACGGTATTTGCGACGTGGTTCGGCGCCGAGGCCGTGCTCGGCATCTCCGCGACGTTCGTGGAGGAGGGGTTGCGTGGCGTGGTCGCCGATCCGTTCGGCTCCAGCATGTGCCTCATTCTGGCGGGGCTGTTTTTCGCGCCGCGGTTATATCGGCTGAATATCCTCACCGTCGGCGACTACTACCGGCTGCGCTATGACCGCCGAGTGGAAGTGCTCTGCACGCTCGCCGTCGTCCTGTCGTATTTGGGCTGGGTCGCGGCCCAGTTCAAAGTGTTGGGGCTGGTGCTCAATGCCGTCACCGACGGCGCCGTCAGCCAGCCTGTCGGGATCGTCATCGGTGCGGCGATCGTGTTGACCTACACGACCTTCGGCGGGATGTTTTCCGTGGCGATTCTGGATTTTGTCCAAATCTCCGTCATCATGGGAGGGCTCCTCTATATCCTGTCGGTCGTGAGTGGGTTGGCGGGCGGTGTGCAGACCGTCATCGACCATGCGGCGGCCGCAGGCAAGTTGGATTTGTTCCCGCCCGCCACGTTTCGTGAGTGGATCCCCTTCATCGGCGCATGGATGACCATGATGCTGGGATCAATTCCCCAACAAGATGTGTTTCAGCGCATTACGTCCGCGAAGGACGAGCGCACGGCCGTGCGTGGGTCGCTGCTGGGCGGAGCCATCTACTTCGTGTTCTGTTTCGTCCCGATGTTTTTGGCCTATGCGGCGACCGTGATCGATCCGGCGAAGTTCAGCACGCTGTTGGCGCAAGATTCGCAATTGATCTTACCGACGCTGGTCCTGGAACATACCCCGCTTGTGGCGCAAATCGTGTTTTTCGGCGCGTTGCTTTCCGCGGTGATGAGTTGTGCGAGCGCGACGCTGCTGGCTCCGTCGGTTGCCTTAAGTGAGAATGTCATTAGGCCGGCGCTGTCTCAACTGAACGACTCGGAGTTTCTCCGACTGATGCGAGTCGTTCTCATTGGGTTCGCGGGGGTGGTGCTGGGTATCGCGCTTTGGTCGGATGCGACGATTTACAAGTTGGTGGTGAACACCTACGAGGTGACACTGGTCGCCGCATTCATCCCCCTGTTCGCAGGACTGTACTGGAAACGGGCGACCACGCAGGGAGCCTTGTGGGCCATCATCGGCGGTACGGTGAGTTGGATCGGTCTCGAGTGGTTCGGTCCTCCTGATTCCGTCTGGCCGCCGCAACTCGTCGGGTTCTTGATCGCAGGGGTGGGAATGGTCGCGGGCTCTCTTGCCACCAACCGTCATGAATAATGCGGGTTAGTGCTTCAACGTGTAGCGAACAAGACGGCGGATCGTGTCGACCGTAAGCGGTTTCTTGATCACGCGCCGTGCGCCGAACAGCTTGGCGGCATTCAAAAAGTTTTGACTGCCGGTCACAACAGTAGCGGGTGATCCTTCAATCCCGATTTTTCAAGATTCTTCCCGCATTATTTACAGCCGTCTCGGTTTGAATCATAATGGAACGGCGCCATGGGACAAAGATCAAGATTTTCGATGGAGTTCTGAAGAATCCGGCACACGCTAGTTACATAGGAGCCGTGAGAGGTCTTGTGTGCGCGGTTCGGTTTCCAGTCAAACTGGTTCACTCGTGACAGCGATCATTGTCTTGGTGCTATGGTGAGTCTGGAATTGGCCGAATTCATCGATCAAGCCCATATTGAGCGCAAGGAAGCGGAGAAAGCGTCGGTTCTGCAGGCGCTGCTGGACGCGGCTCCGGATGCCACGGTCACAGTGGATGTGTCCGGCAACATCCTAAAGATCAACCAGCAGGCTGAAACACTATTTGGATATCACGGCACGGAGCTGATCGGGCGACCGGTCGAAATCTTAATTCCCGAACGATTCCATCAATGCCATGAAAACCGCCACGCTCTGTACCAGACTGGTCCAAGAGCGCGGGCCATAGGAGGATTCGGCCAGAATCTCAGGGTCCACCGGAAGGACGGGAGCGAAGTACCCGTGGAGATTCGTCTCAACTCGGTGGACCTCGGCGATGGGCAAAGGGTTACGATCATCGCAATCCGCACTGCCGCAGAGCGCACAGGAGTGGAAGAGGCGCTCGTTTCCAGCGAGATGCAGATGAGGCTGTTCATGGAGGCGACAGCAGATTGTATCTGGAATTGGGATCTGACGACCGGCCGCGTAGAACGCAGTGTCGGGTTTCAACGACGATTCGGCTATGCGGAGGAGGAAATAGTTCCAACCATCGACTGGTGGTTTGAACGGCTGTCCCCTGACGACCGGGCTCGCGTAAGGGCATTCTACGAGAATGCCATCGTGAGCGGCCGTAATATGTGCAGTTACGAATACCGGTTCCGCTGCCGAGACGGTTCCTATGCCACCGTCAGCGACCGTGCCTTTATCATCCGGGATGATACCGGTCAGCCGATCCGCGCGCT
>DASUMN010000048.1:0-4421 GCA_036277675.1 Nitrospira sp.
AGATCCCTCACATAATCTCCTCGAATTCAAACATTACACCCATGAATCCGCCATCCTGGGCGAACAGGAGTATGGCCAGGTGGGCGACGCCGGCAATGTCTGATCATCGTCTTATCGGGCCGATAATTCTATTCTACCGACGTCTGGGCAGTGGTTGGAATTTTGTGGATCCACCGGAGAATGCGTTGGTGCCGGCGCGTGAGGAAGGCGGTTTTTCTGAGAGGATCGTACCGAAGCGGGGCGGGAAGCATGGCCGCCAGCCAGGCCGCTTCATCCTGAGTGAGGTCGGCGGCGGGTTTGCCGAAGTGATGGCGGGCTGCCGCTTCCGCGCCATAGATGCCTCGGCCCCATTCCGCCACGTTCAGATACAGCTCCAAGATCCGCCCTTTCGTGAGGTGACGTTCGAGCGATCGGGTGATCAAGGCCTCGCGGGCCTTGCGAAGGAGTGAGCGTTCTGAAGAGAGATAGAGATTCTTGGCCAGCTGCTGCGTGATGGTGCTGCCGCCACGTTTCATCTCACCCGATTCAAGATTCTCGATGGCGGCTTCTCTGATCCCTTCCCAATCAAATCCCTCATGACTGAAAAATGAGGCGTCTTCTGCGGCAATCACGGCGTGTTGCAAATTGGACGAGATGCGTGTCAGGGGAACCCAAATCCAGCGTTTCGACGTGGGGCGTCCCTGCTTGGATGCCATGGCTAACCGGTGTTCGATCAGCGCCGTCGACGTCGGATTGTGCCGCGCGAGGGATTGTACATCCGGAAGGGTCAGTAACCAGGCGAATGCCAGGATGCCGATGGGGACGCCAACGATCAGCGTGCCCCAGAGGATGACACGGGCGATTAGCGGGCGGCGGGTTGACTTGGGCATGAAGGGCACGTATGTGTAACGGTGCACAACGAGCCGGACGTAATAGGGTGTGTCTTCTCGAATTGGGCGAGTCGTGTGCGCATGACAGGATGAAGATCGTCTCAGCTGAGTTTATCAGAAGTTGCCTCACTCCAGAACAATTTCCTCCCGGCGATCTTGCCGAAATCGTCGTCGTCGGTCGATCCAACGTAGGCAAGTCGTCCTTGATCAACTCGCTGCTTCATCGGCGAGATCTGGCTAAGGTCAGCCGGACACCGGGGAAAACGAGGGCGGTCAACCTGTTCCAGGTTTCGACCTCCGACCCCGATTTGTCGACGTTCTACCTGGTGGATCTGCCGGGCTATGGATTTGCGAAGGTGTCTCGCGACACCCGCGCGCAATGGGCGCCCTTGCTCGATGCCTATCTGACCAATCGCGCGCCGTTGCTCGGCGTGGTATTGCTGGTTGAGAGCCGGGTCGTGACCGACCAGGATCGACAAACCCTCGCCTGGCTCCGGTCGATCAAGCACGATCCGCTCGTTGTGGCCACCAAGGCAGACAAACTGAAACCCAGTGAACGGGTGCGTGCGCTTCGGGACACCCACCGGAACTTGGGATTATCGGAAGGGGAGATGCTGGTTCCCTATTCGTCGGTGACCGGGGAGGGACGTGATCGAGTGTGGGGGGTTTTCAAGGATTGGACTAAAACTTAATGTCGATGTAGGCCTTATTCTTCAGATTGGTCAGCCAGGACTGAAACATATCCTCGTTTTTCTGCTCAAAAACCAAGCCCTGGATTTCGTACCGGACTTGCTCGAAGGAACGAAACTCCTTGGGTTTCTTGTCGTCCACGCGAATAATGTGAAACCCATCAGCGTTCTCGATGATGTCCGAGATGCCCCCTGGCACGAGAGGGGCAATGGCCCGCTCGATGGCCGGCAACAGTTCGCCTTGCCGCACGAGCCCAAGCCGCCCGCCTTGCACGGCATTCGGCGCGTCTGAATATTGCAGCGCGACATCTTCGAACTTTTCGCCACGTTTCAACTCATCCATCGCTTGGCGTGCCTTGGTCAGTGCATCGGCGGTGTCTTCGGGGGAGCGGCGTTGCACGAAGATCTGGCTCAGGAGATATTCCTCCGGCAGCGCAAAACGGTCACGATGCCTGTCATAATACCGTTTCATCTCGGAGTTGCCGACCATCACGTTGCCGCGGACTTCTTGGGCCACCACTCTCAACAGCAAGAGCTGGTCCCTGACCGTTCGGGTATTCAGGGGACTCGAAGGGTCGGGGGCGTCCCCCTGTTGTTTCATTTGCTCCAACGCTTGGATCACTTCCTGATCCGATACCTCGACTTTTTTCGCCTTGGCTTCTTGGAGCTGCAATTTCCGCTCGATCATCTTCGTAATCGCCATGTACTCGGCTATTTTCACCCGCTGGGCTAGGTCATCGCCTTGGTGTTGCCGCGTGATGCGTTCTTGCTGCGACGCAACTTCGCGTTTCAGGTCAGACAACATGATCAGATCCGAGTTCACCACGGCAACAATGCGATCTTCGAGATGGGCGGCTGCGAAAGCCGGCGGCAAGGCCAGGAGACAGACGAGCCACACCGCGGCGGTGCGACGGAGGGGCAGACGTGGCCTAGGCAAAACGGAGAACACCGGTTGCAGCTCCTGTTGACGAATGAAGTGAAAACAGAAAGTGACTATTCTACACGAAATGAGTGAGTGAAGGGGAGGGGAGGGGAGGCGGTCATTTGCCAGTCTCGTCGGTGATAGATCGAGAGGCATCGGCGAGGCGGACGGTCGCGTTTGCCCGGATATCCGCAATCACTTCTTCAAATCGCTTCCGGCGCTTGTCGGCCAACAGTTCTTGGCGGAGCCGCTCTTGGGTGGCCAGATCGGCTTCGATAATTTCCTTGTCGAGCGGGGTGGTCATGACCAGGTAATAGCCCTGCTCCGTCTTGATCGGCGCGCTGATCAGCCCCGGTTTGAGGGAGTGGATGACGGCATCGACTTCCGGGAGGACCAGGCCTTTCCGATAGGGACCGAGATCGCCGCCCTTCGCCTTAGTCTTCTCGTCGACGGAGTAACGCTTGGCGAACGCAGCAAAGCTCCCGCCACGGTTGACTTGCGTCTCGAGGTCTTTGGCCGCCGGAAAATTCGGCAGCAGCATCAGTGAGACCTGCACCTTCAAGGGGTCCAGGAGTTCGTCCGCATGGCTCTCATAGTAGGTATCGAGCTCAGCCTTCGTGACTTCCACCTTGGACTGGAGTTTGTCTTTCAGCAGGTCGTCGAGGATCAGTTGTTCCTTGTAGCGCTGGGTTTTACTGCGAATGGTGTCGCTCTGATCCAGCCCCTGGCGGCGGGCTTCCTGCATCAGCAGTTCCCGTGTGATGAGTTCATCGAGAAACCGCCGTTTGCCGCCGGCCTTTTCGTATCGGGTTCGAGTCGCACCGGCCAGTTCTCCCCAGCGGATGTCGAATTCGGCTTGGGTGATAGCGCGTCCGTTCACCAGCGCAACGATGGGTTCTTCCTCTTGCTGGGCCGGGCAGCCTGAGAGGGCCAAGCCCAGCAGTCCGACAAGGGAACATGCGAGGAACAATGATGGGCGAAACGGAGCGCGATCGGGGTCGGAAGCGTGAAATAACGTCATGTGCAATGGTCTGGGTCAGGCGTGGTCACCGCCTGGCTGTATCCTGTTCGGTTGTGTTGGTATCACAGAGATCGAGGCTTTGCAAGGTTGAGTTGAGTTCCGAGAAGATCGCGGGCCAGTCCTCCGTCGGCATGCGGATCTCGAATGACAGCGGGCTCAGGAACCGCAACCGCTTTTGGAACTGGTCCATCAAGCGGTGGACGGCCCGGTCCGGCATAGTGGCGTTGGGGTTGAGTGCGAAGGTGGCGGCGGAGCCATGCACGTCGATGGAGGCGAGGCGGAGCCGCTTGGCGTGCATCCTGAGTTGCATGACCTCCAGCAGTCGTTCCACCGGCTCCGGCGGATGCCCGTATCGGTCCTGAATTTCTCCGTGCAGCAGGGCCAGCTCGCCGACTTTTCCGCAGGCCGTGAGCCGTTTGTACAGCGATAACCGCTGGTGCGGGTCGGCCACGAAGTCTTCGGGAATGAAGGCTGATACGGGGAGTTGCAGTGTCGGATCCGGCTCTTCTTGCACGACATGACCTTTCAAGCGCTGGACGGCCTGCTCCACCATCTGCATGTAGAGGTCCAAGCCGATCGCGGCGATGTGGCCGGATTGCTGTTTGCCGAGGAGATTGCCGGCTCCGCGGATTTCCAGATCCGCGGCGGCGATGCGGAATCCCGATCCCAACTCGGTGAACTGTTGAATCGCGATCAGCCGTTTTTGCGCGTCGCCCGTGAGGGTGCCTTCGTCAGGGATCAAGAAATAGGCGAAGGCCTGGTCGCCTCCGCGCCCGACGCGCCCGCGCAATTGGTAGAGTTGCGCGAGGCCGAACATGTCGGCCCGGTTGACAATGATCGTATTCGCGTTGGGCACGTCGAGACCGGATTGGATGATGGCCGAGGCGATCAGGACGTCCGCTTCGTGCTTCACGAATTTC
>DASUMN010000049.1:0-9894 GCA_036277675.1 Nitrospira sp.
ATAGCGGCTGAGAATTTGCTCGATCTCGTCTTTGTATGTGTCTCGCAACATCAAGCTGCCTCGTGCTGCCGTTAACCGTGAAACGTTAACCACTCGGACGCGATTCTTGCGTATAACGAATAACGATTTGCGTTGAACATCCTCATCTATCACACTCCCCCATCACGATATCGTAAGTGCCGAAGATCGTAATGATGTCCGAAATCAAGTAGCCGCGTGCCATATGGTCGAACGCGCCCATATGGACGAAAGAGGGCGAGCGGATCTTCAGCCGGTAGGGACGGGGGCTGCCGTCGCTGATGATGAAAAACCCCAGTTCGCCCTTTGGCGCTTCGGTGGCACAATAAGTCTCGGCTTTGGGTGGCTTGAATCCCTGCGTGAAGATGATGAAATGGTGGATCAAGCTCTCCATGTCGCGCATCACCTGCGGCTTGGGCGGGGGAATATATTGCGGGATGTCGGCGATGATCGGCCCCTGCGGCATCTGATCGAGACATTGGGTGATGATCCGGGCGCTCTGCCGCATCTCTTCCACGCGAATCCAGTAGCGGTCGTAGGTGTCGCCGTTCTTGCCGACCGGTACGTCCCAATCGACGCGATGATACACGCCGTACGGTTCCATTTTGCGGACGTCATAGGCGACGCCGGAGCCTCGCAGCGACGGGCCGGTGAGGCCGAAGTTGACGGCGTCTTCGCCGGAAATCACCGCGATATTTTTCGTGCGCCCGAGCCAAATCCGGTTCGCGGCGAGCAACGAGTCATACTCGCTGAGCATCTGGGGAAACGTCTCGAGGAAGGCCTTGAGGCGGTCCACCAAGTCCGGTGTAAAGTCGCTGTCCACCCCGCCGATCCGGTAATAATTCAGCGTCAGCCTGGCGCCGCACAGCTTTTCGAACATGTCGAGCAACGTTTCCCGTTCGCGAAACGTCCAAAAGAAGACCGTCATCGCGCCGATGTCCAAGGCCTGCGCGCCCAGCCAGAAGAGGTGGCCGAGGATGCGCTGCATTTCCGCCACGATGGTACGGATATACTCGGCGCGTTCCGGTACGGTGATGCACAACAGCTTTTCAACGGCCCGCACGTAGGCGTAATTGTTGGCCATCGCACAGACATAGTCGAGCCGGTCGGTGTGTGGAATGATCTGCATGTAGGCCAGGCCTTCGGCGAGTTTCTCGACGCCCCGATGCAGGTAGCCCAGATCCGGCGTCGCCTTGACGATCCGCTCACCGTCCAGCTCCAGCACCACCCGCACCACCCCGTGCGTGCTGGGATGCTGGGGCCCCATATTCAAGAGCAATTCTTCCCGCCGTTTTCCAGATGATGCGTCCGGCTCGGCCAGGAACCGCCGCTTTTCTTCAGTCGAAAACTCGATGTGCTCGGTCGGCGGTTCATCAAGCCGCGGAATGAAGTCGAACTGGCTGCGCCACCCTCGGCCCTCCGTCGGGAAGTCTTTTCGCAGGGGATGCCCTTCGGCATAGTCGTCGGGCAGGAGGATGCGGCGCAGGTCCGGATGGCCGATAAACCGGATCCCCATCATGTCGTAGACTTCCCGTTCCAAAAACCCCGCGGCGTGCCAGATCCCGGTGACGGAGTCGATGGCTGGGTTGTCGTCATGGAGCCGCGCCTTGAGCCGAATCCGCTTGCCGCGCGGCAGCGACAACAGTTGGTAGATGACTTCGAACCGTTGAGGCGCATCGGGGTAATCCGCCGAACAGATGTCGGTGAGGTGATCGAAACATGCCAGGGGATCGTCGTGCAGAAACCGCGCGATCTCCACGATTTTCGGCGCAGCAATATGGAAGGTCAGTTCAGATCGAGCCGTGTCGGCGTCGACGGACAGTACCCCCCCAGGAAATTTCTTGAGCAAGGTCTCAGTCAGAGATTCCATCGGAACAGCCGTCGCAGTCATTGGTCAATCGCCACGGATCGTTGAGGAATGCGCTACGTCGTTATTTCACGAACACCTTTTCGCGCTGAATCTTTTCTTGCAGCTTCAACAACCCGTCCAGCAACGCCTCCGGTCTGGGCGGACAACCGGGCACATAGACGTCCACCGGGACGATCTGATCCACGCCCTGCACGACGGCGTAGCTGTTGTAGTGATTGCCCGAGGTCGCACACGATCCCATCGAGATCACGTACCGGGGTTCGGCCATTTGATCGTAGATTCGCCGGATCACCGGCGCCATCTTGCGCGAGACTGTTCCGGCGACGATCATGAGATCCGACTGCCTGGGCGACGCGCGAAAGACTCCGGCTCCGAAACGGTCGAGGTCATACCGGGACGAGACGCTGGCGATCATCTCGATGGCGCAGCAGGCCAGTCCGAACGTCATCGGCCAGAGGGCGGACTTCCTGGCCCAGTTCACGACGGCATCCAGGTTGGTCGTAATGATATTCGCTTCGAATTGTCGCTCTAATAGGCTCATGGATGACTCGTTAATCGTTAACCGTTAATCGGTAAAGATGTTCGGCGTTGATTGTTGTCCGAATCCTTGCGTGTAACGATTCACGAATATCGTTTAACGTCTTCACTATTCCCACTCCAACGCTCCCTTCTTCCACACATACCAAAATCCGACGATGAGGATGGCGATGAAGACCGCCATCTCCACCAGTCCAAGAAGACCGAGCTTGGTGAAGACCACAGCCCATGGAAACATAAAGACGATCTCGATATCGAAAATGACGAACAGCATCGCAATAATGTAATACCGCATGGGAAACTGCACACGGGCATCCTGAAACAGTGGGCTCCCACTCTCATAGGGAGCCATTTTGGCGCGGTAGGGCCGGTTCGGTCGTACGAACTTGCCCAAAAACAAGGTGACCGAGCCCACGGCGATGGCCGCCCCGATGAAGATCAGGATCGGGAAATAATTGTCAGGAACAGTTCCGCTACCCATGCGCACCCCGTGAAGCGTGAAGCGTGAAGCGTGAAACGCTGTCGAATGTCTGAGAAGTCATCACCCTATATCCTTCACGCAGCCGATTGCGTGGTGAGTGCCGAACCAAAGAAAGGTTTATACCGCAATCCGTCGAGCCGGGGCGGCGCGAGCCCCTTATGCTGGACTAATACCTTGAACGTCCCGCCCATTCCGTTCGGCTTTAACAAATGACGCGCCGCATGGAACTCCGGGCTTTCCGGCTCCAGGTCGCCGATCATCTGCTCCACGCCGAGCCCCATGAGGAAACTCAGTTGGTTGGTGAAGCCCGTTACGGAAAGACCATGCGCCTCGCCCTCGGCTGCCAGGCTCGAAAAATCCACATGGGCCGTCATATCCTGCTCACCCACGCGCACATAGGGGTCGTCGTTGACGGAATGCCGGGAATAACAGAGGAACGT
Source organism: Nitrospira sp. (assembly GCA_036277675.1). GTDB lineage: Bacteria > Nitrospirota > Nitrospiria > Nitrospirales > Nitrospiraceae > Nitrospira_D. The sequence goes on from DASUMN010000049.1 coordinate 3,347, forward strand.
TCCGTTCTTCCGGTCGGGCCGATATAGATCCTGGGCCGTGTGCCCATAATCGATCGTGAGCACGACCCCGCGCTGAAGGCAACGGCCGACGTGTTTCACCCAGTCCAGCGCCTGGAGATTCATCTCTGTCCGATACCCCTCCGGCCAGCCGGCGTGGATATCCCGCACGCGATGAGCGAGGAGAGCGGAGGACAGGGGCCTGAGACACTCCACAAACCGCCCGTCACGATAGTCCACGCACAGTTCTTCGATCTGTCCATTTCTCAGTTGGATGCGGTGGACAGGGAACGCATCGATCAATTCGTTGCTGAGCATCAAGCCCGTGACACTCCCCGATTCCAGCTCCTCCAGACTATCGGCCCAGGTCAGGAGATTCGGCTGGTTCACGAAGGCACTCAGGTGTTGGCGCTGCCATTCGCGCATGGCGGGGCTGCGCTCGATCAGAACGTACCGAAGCCGGTGGGGGAACGATCCTGAGTCACGTTGGCACGCCGACAAAATGTGCGTGGCGAGCAAGCCCTTGCCGGGTCCCATCTCGACGATGGTGAGAGGATCAGGGCTGCCGAGCAGACTGTCGATCTGGCGCGCTTGCTTGGCCACGGCCTGGCCGAGAATCGAATGGACATCCGCGCTGGTGTAAAAATCGCCTGACCAACCGATGCGAGGGCTGCCATCATCGGGATGCCGTATGTAATAGCCGAACTGTGGGTGGTAGAGGGCCAAGTCCATGAAACGGACGAAGGGAATGGGCCCCGAGCAAGCGATCTCGGACGCAATAGCGGCAACGAGTGCAGGGTGTCCTACGGACACGAGGAATCCCCTTATCGGTCGGGCACATGGAAAAAAGTGACACCCATAGCGGAAGGGCAATATTTCCCCCATTTCCGCTACGGGTAGAAAACGATGTAGGGTAGCCTTGGCAGTGCGTCTAAGTCAAGGCAGGACGAGCGGGAGGCCGCTCAATCAGGGGGCTTCTTGACGGCGTCTGTTACGCCGCGTGTGATCGGAAGGGATCGGCTGTACGGAGGAGTTCTTTAATCGCTGAGTCGAGCTTCGAGGGGGTTAACGGTTTAGGAATGAAGACGGCGTGGTTCTTGGGGAACCCATTGATAGCTTCGGCGGCACTAGGATGACCGGACATCAGGATGAATTTCATCTCCGGTCTCTGTTTTAACAATTGGTGGGCCAGTGTGTCACCCTTCATGTCCGGCATGTTCCAGTCCGCGACCAGGACATCGATGGGAGTTGGGCATGCCTCACTCATCTGGGTGGCTTCAGAGGCCGAATGGGCTTTGAGCACGCAATAGCCTCTGCGGGTCAAGTCCATCTCGAACAGTAACGCGATGGCCGATTCGTCATCGGCCAGCAGGATCGTGGTTTTTCTCGCGCCTGTGGCGGTGATGGTCATGATTGAAGCATCCCTTTCTATGAAAACGGTAGTCCGCTCCCCGACGTGAGGATGCTATCGCAAAGCGCTCGATTGGCCAAACGAAATCACCTATTGTAGAAATGCGGGGAGTCAAGGCGAGCCAACGATTTGCTGGCGGTGGACCCGTTGCTTAGCTGCTTACAGAGGACGATGGTTCGTCAGCCTCGCTTGCATTCCAGGTCGAACCTCGTAGAATCCGCGTTAGTGATTGCCTGGCCTGGATGGCTGCGACGCGGTAGTCTTCTTTCCTCTTATTGTTTCCTTTTCTTTGGTCGGTCGGAGGAGCCGGATCTGTGGTCTCGGCATGGCGCACAGGATATGTCGGGATGAATCGTGCTCACGCACGCCGGCATGGCGACATTCTGTCGCCGTCTTACAGGCGTAAGTGAAGACAACGTGAGTGGTCGGCAGCAGTAGAGGAAACGTGCATTATGCCGATGCCACAGATCCGGCTCCTCCGGCCGAACCTCTTTCCTCATGCCCCGTGGCACTTCTTGTATTTCTTGCCGCTGCCGCAGGGGCAGGGATCGTTACGGCCGACCTTGGCGTCGGACCGCTGCGCGGGGGCCGGAGTCGAGACCGTTTCTTCGCCGTGACTCAGGGTGAGCTTGGGTTGTGGGCGTGAGATGACGGGCGACGGGGGCGTGGCCTCCTGGGGCCCTTCCTGACGCACGGCCTGCACATGAAAGAGCCGGTCGAGTGTATCGGACTTCACCCGCTCCATCATGCCGGCGAACAGATCGAAGCCCTCGCGTTTATATTCGATCAACGGATCTTTCTGCCCGTAGCCGCGGAGACCGATTCCATCACGCAAATGATCCATACCGAGCAGGTGATCCTTCCAGTGATGATCGATGACCTGGAGCATGAAGGTTTTTTCCAGGAAACGCATCAGTTCCGGGCTCAATTCTTGTTCTTTCTTCCCGTAGGCCTCGTGCACCTGGGTCTTGAGATCTTCCACCAGCGCGTCACGGCCGATGTCTCGGAGCGATTCTCCCCCGTCCTGCTTGCCTTGGGTGATGTCGAGGCCGAACTGGCCCTGCATCATGTCCGTCAGGCCCTTCAGATCCCATTCTTCCGGGTACTGATCGGCGGGGCAGTAGACATTCAGCGAGGATTCCACCATGCCCGACATCATGTCTCGCAAGTCGGTGGTGAGGTTGTCTCCCCCCAGCACCGCCCGGCGATGGCGGTAGATCACTTCGCGCTGCTTGTTCATGACGTCGTCGTATTCGAGCAGCTGTTTGCGAATTTCGAAATTGTGGGCTTCGACTTTCTTCTGCGCGTTGGCGATCGCGCGCGTGACCATGCCATGCTCAATGGGGACGCCTTCTTCCATGCCGAGCTTCAGCATGAGTTGCGAGACCCGCTCAGAGGCGAAGATGCGCATCAGATCGTCTTCCAGCGAAAGGTAGAAGCGGGACGTGCCGGGATCGCCCTGGCGGCCGGCGCGGCCGCGCAGCTGGTTGTCGATGCGGCGGCTCTCGTGCCGTTCGGTGCCGAGGATGTGCAGCCCGCCCAAGGCCACGACTTCCTGCTTGTTCTTTTCACAGTCGGAGCGGATCTCTTCGTAGAGTTCGAGCTTGCGGGCGTCCGGCAAATTTTCTTCCCGGTAGAGAACCTGCTTGTACATAAATTCAGGATTGCCGCCCAACAGAATGTCGGTGCCGCGCCCCGCCATGTTCGTGGCGATGGTGACGGCGCCCTTTCGGCCGGCCTGGGCGACGATCTCCGCTTCCCGCTCATGCTGTTTGGCGTTGAGGACGTTGTGTTTGATGCCGTTGCGGCTCAGCAGGCCGGCGAGCTTTTCTGATTTTTCAATCGAGATGGTGCCGACGAGCACCGGCTGTCCACGCTCGTGGCACTCCTTGATGTCTTCGACGATGGCCGCGAATTTTTCCTTTTCCGTCCGGTAGACCACGTCGGCGTAGTCCAGCCGGATCATCTTCCGGTTGGTCGGCACCACGTTCACGTCGAGGTTGTAGATCTTGGCGAATTCCGCGGCTTCGGTGTCGGCGGTGCCGGTCATGCCGCTCAGTTTCTTGTACATCCGGAAATAGTTCTGGAACGTGACGGACGCGAGGGTCTGGTTCTCGTTGGCGATCTTCACCCCTTCTTTCGCCTCGACGGCTTGATGCAGGCCGTCGCTCCATCGGCGGCCCGGCATGAGCCGGCCGGTGAATTCGTCCACGATGATGACCTCGCCGTCTTTCACGACGTAATCCACGTCGCGCTTATAGAGCGCGTAGGCCTGCAGCGCTTTGACCACGTGGTGCACCAGGTCCATGTTGGCTGGATCGTACAAGTTGTCGACGCCGAGCAGTTTTTCGACGCGCACGTTGCCGTCTTCGGTCAGCGAGGCCGTCTTGGTTTTTTCCTCGATGGTGAAATCCTGCTCGGGCTTGAGCTGCGGGATGATGGCGTTGATCCGGTAATAGAGATCGGTCGTCTGATCCGTCGGACCGGAAATGATGAGCGGTGTGCGGGCTTCGTCGATCAGGATGCTGTCGACTTCATCGACGATGGCGAAGTTCAATTCGCGCTGCACGCATTGATCCAACGCGGTCACCACGAGGTTGTCGCGCAGATAATCGAACCCGTACTCGTTGTTCGTCCCGTACGTGATGTCGGCGCGATAGGCTTCCGGCCTGGTGCAGGGGCGCAGGTGCTGGAGCCGCTTGTCCGACGCTTCGTACGTGGGGTCGAAGATAAACGAGGCATCGTGCTGAATGACGCCGGTGGAGAGCCCCAGTGCATGGTACAGCTGGGCCATCCATTGCGCGTCGCGCTTGGCGAGATAATCGTTGACCGTGACGAGATGGGCGCCCTTGCCTTCCAGGGCATTGAGGTAGACCGGCAGTGTCGCGACGAGCGTTTTCCCTTCACCGGTTTTCATTTCCGCGATGCGGCCTTTGTTCAGGATCATGCCGCCGATGAGCTGCACGTCGAAGTGCCGCATGTTGAGCACGCGGCGAGACATTTCCCGGCAGACGGCGAACGCCTCCGGGAGGATATCGTCGAGAGTCGATCCGGCCTCCAGGCGCTTCTTGAATTCCTGGGTTTTGTCCGCGAGGGCTTCGTTGGAGAGCGGCGTGAGACCGGATTCCAGGCTGTTGATGCGCTCGACAATCGGAAGGAGCGCCTTGATTTCTCGATCGTTTTTGCTGCCGAAGACCAGGTTGAGGAATTGCGTAACCATAAGTGATGCCGTATGAACGAGCTGTGGTGGTTTAAAAAGTAATCGGCGCAGTATACAGCATCTTTCCGATGAATCCTATAATCTAACCGAGCCAGAGGGCAGGCCGGTGGCTTGACAGGGTTTACGCCACTCCATTACCATAACCGCAAAAATATCGTGAGTCATCGGTCGATGAACCGACGCATCCTCAAAGTCCTATCGATTCTGCTTGTGCTCTGTGTCTTGTCCGTCGGCGGACTCGCGCAGGCGCAATCCGTCGAACACGCCGGGCACCATGCGCACCATCAGGCGGCCACCCACGGCACGGTGCTGTGCTCCTGGATGTGCGCTGCCGGGACTGTGCTCGATAGTCCGGTCGTTCTCATCCAAGCGGAACGCAGTCCGGTCGCAACCATTCCGGTATCCCGCTCGATAGATCTTTCCATCGAGCCGTACCACACATACCCCAGTCGTGCCCCTCCGTCTTTCCCTTTGTAGCAATTGCCGCCGCGTATTGATCTTCAAGTCGACCTGCTGCTGTCTTCCATCGAATTCGGAAGCAGCTGGTGAGGATCAAGAAGGCTGAAACAATTCTTCGAGGGAAAGGTCTCGTATCATCATGGCAGGGAAGCGGTTCACCCTGGGACTCATTTTCGGTGTTGCAAGCGTCTGTTCCTTGTGGTTTCCCGGTCAAGTTGCCCAGGCTGCTTGCGGGGCGGTGACCTGTTTTGTCGTGGTTGGCTCGCAACAACAGGTACCGCAAGCAGGCCTCTTGACGTTCAACACAATCTACAATTACACGCCAATGCGGCTACTGGACGGAACGTCTGGCGTGATCCCTGCGATCGATCAACACGACCAACGGATGATTCTGGACCACCACAAAGAAATCAGGAGCATCACACAGACGGTCACCTTTGATCTGAACTACGGCATCACGGATCGATTGGGCATCCAGGTGACGATTCCCTATTTGTGGCGGACACACAAGCACATCGATGGATTGGGGGAGCACGGCCCTACCGGAGCCGGAGAGCTTGTCCCTTTCAAGGATACCGGAATTGGTGATGTCACCTTCACAGGCAAATACAACATTCTGCCTATGCTCAGAGGCTCGATCGTTGCGGGATTCGGCGTGCAAGTGCCGACCGGCAGCACGAGTGCCCGAGACTTTGCGGGCCACACCATGGAAGCGCCAGGCCAACTAGGCAAGGGGCAAGTGGGTCTGATCGGATCCCTCTATCAAACGTACGAACTGATCCCCCAGAGGCTGAACCAGTTTTTCTACGGCAGCTATCGCCATACCTTCCGCAACAATGACGGCTATCAATTCGGCGACGAATACAATCTGAATCTCGGTGCCAGCGGGGTTCCACTGACAAGTGCGCCCTGGCTGGTGCTGATCGGTCAATTCCATTGGCGGTACATGGTTCATGACAACATGAGCGCCTCGCTGGAGCGATCTGCCAGGCCGACTGACCCTGGTTTCCCAGGCGATCCGATCGTACTCGATCCTACGATCTTAAACCGCAGCATTCCAAATACCGGCTCGACCTACTTCGCGTTTTCACCAGGGTTCCAAGTGAATGTCGATGGTGTGATCGATTCACCATTAACAAAGATGAGTTCCGTTTACTTCTATGCGCAATTGCCGATTGAGCGGGACTCCAATAACAATCTGGCGCAAGGGACCAGCTATATCTTCGGGGTCACCCGGTCGTTCCAAGTCATGTGAGCCGGCTTGTCCGAGTGTGCCATGATGGGTAGGGAGGACGTGATGAAGACCGATACGATCTGCCACAACGCTCTGGTCATACTAATGGCCATGTGTCTGGTGTCAGTCACCGCCGTGGGGTTTGCTTGGGCCATGGGGTCGCGCGTGCCGGCGGTCGGCACAACGGCCGAGGATTTCCGCCTGGTCGATCTGGAAGGCAAGAGCCA
>DASUMN010000050.1:0-15870 GCA_036277675.1 Nitrospira sp.
GCTATACCCGGCAGCCAGCATCCGACTGAGTTCTTCCCGTTCCATGAGCGTGAGGCGTCGATAGTGCGCCATGTGCAACTCCTTCGTTCCTGGATGCTCCAGGATACTGGTGTTGCACTAGAACCTTGAACCCGCACAGGAACCAATACCGCTCAGACCGCCGCCGACCTCGAATTCGCCTTCGAACACGGTCCGGCTGATTGCAAACGATTTGCACGTCGCGTATGTGGGGGAGTAACCTCTATTCCAGAACAATTCTTGTGCGGAAGGCTACGATGCCACTGCTTCTCCTCTTGCTCCTCCTCGCCCCTCTTTCTTCCGCTGCGAAAGATCTCGGAGAACTCAGTGCCAATCCTTACCAGCAGAACTCAACGGCCAATCCGTACGGAGCTGGCAGTCCCTATGCGCCGGACGGCATCAACAATCCCTACAGCCCCTACGGGAGTCCCTTTAGCAATCACTCGGCGACAAATCCTTATGCGACGGACGCACCACGGCTCTACGACCAGCAAGGGACCTACCGCGGCAAGTTGAGCGCCAACCCGTACGATCCCGATTCGACGAGTAATCCCTATGGCCGTTACGGCTCGCCGTATTCACCGGACTCGATCAACAATCCTTATGGCGCAGGCAGTCCCTATCGTTCGGATAGCCCCACCAATCCCTACGGCAGCGGTTTGAGAATCGAAGGACGCTGAAAGATTTACCCATCCACCTGCATTGATCGTCAGGACTCGCACCTCAGCCCTAGACAGTGGTCGATAGAGTGCTTCTTGGTCGCCAGAAGCAACAGCCGACCGGCGACCACGCTGCGATACGGCAACATCACGGCGCCGCTCCCACACTGAAGCGCTGAGCGGTGTCTTGGGAAGCCTCCGGCCCTCCGGGGGCTTCTCTTTATTTCGAAAGAGTTTCCAGCAGATAGGGGGAAGGGACACGGCGTGGATTATTCCAAGGCTGGAACGGATACTTTCCCATCAAGCTGGAATGAGTGCTCCCCGGTGTTGCTCAATATGCTTTCTGACTCTCCCAGGCAATGCTTGTTCGGCGCATTTTCAATCTATCCTGTGGAACAGTTCGCATGTCAGGTATTTATGCGTGAATACGTCAACAGTAAGACCTCACTGCTCAACAACTGATGATGCCATTTTGCTAAATTGATATCACTGAGAGGTAGTGCTATTGTATCGCCATGCTCAAAAAGGCTTACGCCTCGACGAGGAAAGCTACCACATTTAGGCTCGATCAAGCCAAGCAGGCTGCTCTTGCAAACCTCAGCAAGATTCTGCGCCGTCCGATGAATAGCTTGGTCAATGAGGCTGTAGAAGTGTACCTTGAACAACGGAGCCGCGAGGTCGAACGAGATCTGCAAGCCACCCTCGACAGTCTTCGCATCTACCGTCAACGCGATCCTGCCTTCAAGAAGGCCATTGCTGCATTCGTAGACGCGGAGGCCAGCCTGAAAGATCCCATCAAAAGCGAACTGACACAAGACGACAGGTCTGTCAGAACCGAGATCCATCGCTTATTACATGGCTGATTGGGGCAAGGACGGTCCTCAGCTCCGACGCAACCTCGCACGGGTTCTGGATTCTATCCAGGAGAATGCCCGCCGCCGCACATTACCAACCATCGAGGATGTACGGAGTTGGCATACACTGGTCATGCATGGCCTCGAGGTGCCCGATCGCAATTTCGTCGGTCAATTTCGAGGAGAAGAGAGCCTCAAGAACGTCAACCTACGCATTGGCCGACAATTCGGTGTCGATGCAAGACAAGTGGCCAACGAACTAGCCCGTTTTGAACAGACCCTCCAGAAGGCGGTTCAACGTCTCGATCAATTACTGCCACCGGGCACCCAACTGGATACCGATACGACCTTTGCAATCCTTGAACTCTGTGCCTGGGCGCATTCCGAATGGGTGCGTATTCATCCGTTCGCGAATGGTAATGGCCGTATTGCACGCCTCACGGCCAATAGCTTGGCCATGCGCTATCAACTTCCGCCCTTCGTCCGCCTGCGTCCTAGGCCGGATGGTGATTATGGCGGCGCCTGTGAGCAGGCTATGCTGGGCAATTGGGAGCCTACGGTCAGGGTATTTCATTGGATGCTGAAGAAGTTCTTCAAGGAGACATAGTCCCCTCCCTGACCTCCCCATTACCCCCGCTCTTCCATCACCATAGAGACGACATATCCTTCATGCTGATCCTCAACCCAATCTGCCCTCCAACGACCGCGCAGATATGATGGTGATCATTGAAGCTCCCGTAGTACCATACAGTTCACCGGCTTGATGTCAAGGCGACGCAATCTATGCGAGCGGCGTGGCTAACAGATATCCATCTCGATTTCCTGAGCCCACCGGCCCGCCAAGACTTCTTCGCCGCCGTCGCCTCGAAAGATCCTGACATGGTGTTCTTGACCGGAGATGTCTCAGTGGCTCCCTATCTGGTCACACATCTTTCTGAATTCTGCAAGGCCATTAACAAACCAGTCTATTTTGTGCTCGGCAATCACGATTTCTATAATGGGTCAATCAAAGACGTGAGGGCCACCGTTCGCAATTTCTGCCGCACCCATCCATTACTCAACTACCTCGCGGACGCAAAGATAGTAGCACTGAGTCCCTCAACCGCTTTGGTCGGGCATGATGGTTGGGGCGATGGGCGATATGGCAATTATGCAAAGTCCTCAGTGCGACTGAACGATCACCTCCTGATCAAGGAGCTAACCGGGCTCACTTCATCCAACCTGCAACAGCAGCTCATGCGCCTAGGAAATGAAGCCGCCGATTATCTGCGAATACTGCTGCCCGATGCCCTCAACCGCTATCAGCACGTGATCCTGCTAACTCATGTGCCTCCGTTCAGAGAATCCTGTTGGTACCAAGGTCACGTCAGCAACGATGACTGGCTTCCATTTTTTGCCTGTCAATCTGTCGGGGATGTTCTGCGTGAAGAGATGGACAAACGACCGGACCAACAGCTGACGGTCTACTGCGGCCATACCCACAACGGGGGAACAGCGCAAATCCTCCCAAATCTACGTGTATTCACGGGTGCAGCTGAATACGGGGCGCCACAGATCAATGAAGTGCTGACAATTGCGTGATGACCGGAACGTTCTGCGTCTCTCTTGAAAAGGGCCTACAGCAACCGGCTTTTGAATCGGTCAGCGGGCTATCCAACGGCCCGGTTTCGAACTAATCAGCGGGCCGTAGGTTCGACCCTCTACCAAACCAAGCTCGCTCGTTCCGTGCGCTACTCTTTTATTGAAGCGCACGGATAAATCCCTCAAGTAAATCTTCCCTTCTATAAAATTTAGTTTGAGCGTACTGCTGGTTTATCAGGCGCGGTCTTCTTCCTTGAGGGGCAATACTCATTTCGCCTAGCCTCATCCCTATCTCTTCTCACCCCAATTCGAAGACAAACCGGTCACCGACGAAGGGACCGCCCAGAATCTTCGTTTTACTGGGATATCCCGTGGGTGAGAGGTATGCTCATGTGTCGTAATACCAATCTTTCTTGTGCATTCCTGCGATCTTATGCAGAGCGACAAGGCATCGAGGACGCGGTCACTCCGCGCTTGGATCTGTGGCGGGATAGCCGCGATGACGGTCAGCATGGGCTCTTTCTTGGGCCACTTTGACACGATCGACTGTTGGATCTACCAGGAAATCGTAGCCGTCTTCGAGATCGAACCGATCTTGCAACTCCGCAACGGGATCGCTACCGACGCACCTGCCCAACTGACGAACACGTCCCTGCCCGCACGTTCATTCCTGACCATTGGACTGATTGTTGCCGCCGCCTTGTTCGCCGTGAGGATCGCCACGTCCCTTCGTCTGGTCCCTGCACTCGGAGTGATCGTTGGACTGTTACTATGTTATGAAGCCATGGCATTCCTGGCAAGCCTCGCCGCTCATCGAATTCTGGACTTGAGTGCCATGCCGGCCGCCCTTATTCTTGGCCATGCGATGACAGTATCCGATCATGCCCTGCGAGCGAGATGGCGACGCCGATACATCCGGATGAGATTTGCACGGCATGTCCCGTCCGATCTTGCCGAGGCCATCTGGCAGCGCCGAGACCAGTTTCTCCGGGGTGGCCGACTGTCCTCACAGGAATTGCCGGCCACCGTGCTGTTTGCGGAGATGCGCGGATTCACGCTACAGGCAGAAACGCGCAATGCGGAGATCTTGATGGAGTGGGTACGGGACTATCGAGAAACCATGGCCCGGCTGATCATGGATCATGGCGGAGTGGTGGAAGGGTATTTCGGTGACGTGCTGAAAGCCACCTTCGGCGTGCCATTTGCCCGTGAACGTTCCGACGAGGTCGGGCAAGATGCATCGAACGCGGTGGCTTGTGCCTTGGCCATGGGAGAGGCGCTTCAAGTGCTCAATCGGCGGTGGCATGATCGAGAGGCTCCTGAAATTGTCATGCGCGTCGGGGCGGCAACCGGTGATGTAACGGCTGTATGTATCAGGCGCGGGCGCTCACTCACGTTTACGACCACGGGCGATGTGGTGCGATCTGCCGCACAACTGGTGCGTGACCTGGGTGAATCGGACGATCCCACCGGGAGTCCCTGTTCTTGCCGGATTCTGATCGGAACCGCTACCGCTTCGCATCTGCGCAGGCGATTTCGGCTCTACCCGATCCAAGTCGGTGGTTCGGAATCGGCACGGCATTCGGAACCGGTGTATCGAGTATTCGGAAAACATGACCGGGCAATCTTCAAGAATCAAGCCGATCCACGAGCCTCCTTGCGGATACCAGTCATGATGCCTGTCACTGTCGCTTCTGAGCCCACTGCAGCAGGCCTCACGACCAATATCAGTAGTGGAGGAATGGCTATTTGCCAGCTTGCCCGCCCCTTGTCGATTGGGGCAACGGCCATCCTGCAGCTTGAGGTCCCCGGTCATGCTGGCCCTCTCACCACAACGGGGACAGTAGTCTGGGCCGATCAAGACCAGGCCGGTATCGCGTTTACCGCTTTACCTCCATCCGATCAGGTTATGTGGGAATCGTTTCTGACCAGCCAAGCCGTAAAGCAGACTCTTTCGGCCGCATAATCAGGGCCTTCTTCCGCTGCAGAACTGTATCCTGCTTCATAATTTATGCGCTCGACACGACTCAAGACTCGCAAGCGGTCTTATTCTCGCTACTGCCACGGACATTGCAAGTCATTGATATTACAAGACATATTGGCCAACATTTGCGCCGCCCTCTTATGATAGGCTAAGCCAGCCGGGAGGATGTACGAGGAAGGCAATGGCCACAATCATCAAAGAGAAGAAACGGTTGTTGCGAATTCCCTCCAGGGTCGTGTTGCCGTTCGGCTATCAGATATCAGTCAGGCAATTGTCTGACGCGGAGATGGATAGGCGGGATGAGAATGCTGATGGAATCTGGGACGATGCCACGAAGACCATCTATCTTCGCAAACGGCTTCCTGTCACTCGCCGCAGATATATCCTTGCCCATGAACTCGGTCATGCGTGGCTGGACTGGCAGCATCGCTACATGGATGATGGAAAAGCCACCACCTGACCGCTCCGACCTACCCCATACTTAGAAATCACCAGTCACACAAGTGTCAAGATGTGCTCCCATTCGGCGGGAGTCACCGGCTGGACCGACAGGCGCGACCCCTTTCGCAATAACACCATTCCTTTGAGTTTCGGTTCTTTCCGCAATTGATCCAACGAAACGGGCCGTGAAAATTTACGGATGTATTTAATATCCACCATATCCCATCTGGGAGTGGATGGATCGCTTTGAGGATCGTAGTGTTCGTCCTTCTTGTCAAATTGTGTGGAGTCGACATAGGCGGTTTTGACGACCTCAGCGATGCCCACAACCGCAGGCGGATCAGCGTTGCTGTGGTAGAACAGTACCCGATCGCCAATGGCCATTGACCGCATGAAGTTACGCGCCTGATAGTTGCGCACTCCATCCCAACAAGTTGTTTGCTGAGACACCTTCATCAAATCGTCGATGGAAAATGCCGATGGCTCAGATTTCATCAGCCAATAGTGTCGAGTTTTTGGCATACAGCCTCTCCTTTTTCGTGTATTCGGAGCCGCCTTCCTGTTGAAGAGGCTACCGGATCGCTTCAACGGCTCGACGAGGGCGCGATGCGATAGACGCCTCCGGCGTGGTCCAGCACGTACAGTTCGCCGGTCTCATCCTCGCCGAAAGACGAAATTCTCAACGGTGTCTTCAGAACCACCTCAGGAGTGTGGCTTGCCGTTCCCGCTTGCGTCTTGGAGAACAGAAAAATTTCACCGCTGCAGTAGTCACCGTAGAAATACCGTCCCGCAAGGCTTGCCGCACGGCCCCGGTACACATAACCTCCCGTGATGGAACAGCGCCCGTTGTCGTGGCCATATTCGAGAACCGGCGCGATGGAGTGCGTGGTTTCGCAGAAAAACACCGGAGTATAACAGTGTAATCCTTCCATCACTCGCCAACCGTAGTTGCCGCCCCGAACGACAAGATCGACCTCCTCCCATTTCTTCTGCCCGACATCAGCGGCCCACAGATCGCCCGTCTTGGAATCGAAGGAAAACCGCCAAGGGTTTCGAAGGCCCACGGCATAAATTTCCGGCCGGCCGCCCCGCACGGCGAAAGGATTATCCGAGGGAATGCCATAGGGATCTCCGCGGTCGACATCGATCCGGAGAATCTTGCCCAACAGCTCGTTGGGATTTTGAGCGAAATTTCCGGGATCCCCGCCAGAGCCTCCGTCGCCGAGGCCGATGTACAGATAGCCGTCAGGGCCAAACGCCATCATGCCGCCGTTGTGATTGGCATACGGCTGAGACACCACCAGGAGGATGCGTTCCTCGCGCGAGGCCTCGTGTGGAGATGCGTCACGGCGGTATTCTGCCACCACTGTGGCGCCATCCGGCTTTCTGGTGTAGTTCACAAACAGACGCCCGTTGTGGCGAAAATCCCGGTGAAACGCTAGTCCGAGGAGGCCACGTTCTCCGCCGGAAAGAACTCGGTCGGTGATGTCAAGAAAGGGGGTGGGAATCAGGACGCCCGGGTCCAGAATGCGAATACGGCCTGGTTGCTCAACGACGAACAGCCGTCCTGTTCCGTCACCGGCATGGGTCAGAAACAGGGGGTTCTCAAGATTCCCTTTGACGACGGGGACCAAGGCGATCCTCTCGCGCTGGATCTCAGCCGAATCGGAGCCAGCTGCGCTGTGGTTCGTGGTAGCCAAATGGACCAGGAGGCCCACGGTGATGCACAAGAACAAAGAGGACGGGCGACGATGCATACGTTAGGATCTCTCGCGTGAGCGTGATTCGATGAAGTCGATCAATGCGCGATACGTCAGTTCTCTGATCCGGGCCTTGCCCGCATGGTGATGGTCGATATTGCCTTCCAGCCACACTCGTTCGGACAGGTGCGAGGCGGCTTCGTTGCACAGCGTCCACATCCGATGGAGAAAGTCATCCGGCAGACCGACTTGGATTCCCTCGGACTCGATACGGTCATCCAATAACGCGAGCAAATCAGAAATGGCCTGATCGGGCCGATAGGGCGCGGTGCTGAATCCGAACTGCTCATGTGCGCGAGTCTCCTGCGCAGCCTGATCGACGAGGTCGCGCATGTATTCCTTGAGCAACCCGATGACATGGCCCGATAGGATGATGGGCGAGTCCATATCGCATTATCGAACTTCTCTCGTACGGGAGCAAGGTTCTCATGTTCCATATCGCGGTTGACCAGCCTGTAAAGCCTTCTCTATGATGACAATCGCTTTTCATATGCCGAGTAACCATTTCGTGACTCCTCAAGCGTCTGAACGGTTTGAAATCGCTCTCAACACCCCCGCCGGTCGCCTGACGACGGCGGTCGATGTGCCGACTGCATCTGTTCCCGTCACGGCGATCGTCCCCTTGATGAGGCGATTGGGAGAGGAGGCCCAGGCCCTAGAGGAGGCGAGGAGCTCAGAGGCGGGACGCGCTCGCTCGTGTCAGAAAGGTTGCGCCGCCTGTTGTCGAATGCTGGTGCCGCTCTCTCCACCGGAAGCCTTCTCGCTAAGAGAATTCGTTCGATCCTTGCCACGCGATCAACAGGAGCGCATCGTCGCACGTTTGGCCCAAGCGAAATCCGTCCTGCTCACGCATGGACTCTGGAATCAGCTCGTGGAGCTTGCCGAGTCCTCACAGTCACCTGAGGACGACATGTTGGAGCCCATCAATCAGGCGTATTATGCTCTGCGGATGCCCTGTCCCTTCCTTGAAGACGACTGCTGTTCCATTTATGACGACCGCCCGGCTGCCTGCCGGGAATTGTTGGTCACGTCGCCGGCTGAGCAGTGTCAGGACATGGCGAAGAATCCGGTCGTGCCGATCCCCGTGCCAGTGCGGATCGGCCCGGTCTTGGGATTGTTGTGGGGAGAACTCACGAACACACCGCCCCGGCTGATTCCGCTGCCTGTTGCGTGTGACTGGGCGGAACAGCATCAGGATGAGAGTCACACGACCTGGCAAGGGACTCAGTTGCTCGATGCGGCGCTCGACAAAGTGTGGCGGTTCTTAAGCCAGACGGTTCATCAGACCTCGAAGCAATCGGCATCCGACTGACCCAACGGTGTGAATCAGAGAAGGAGACTGCTGATGCAGAAGCCCGTCATTGTCTGTTTAGATTTGGAAGGAGTACTGGTCCCTGAGATTTGGATCAACGTTGCCGCGAAGACGGGTATTGAAGCATTGAAGGTGACGACGCGGGAGATGCCAGATTATGACAAACTCATGAATCAACGGCTGGCGATTTTAGATAGGAACAATTTGAAGATCGCCGATATTCAAGAGGTGATCGGCAAGATGGGGCCGTTGGAGGGAGCGATGGATTTCATTGCGTGGATCCGCGAGCGGTGTCAGGTGATTATCTTGTCCGATACCTTCTACCAGTTTGCCCAGCCGCTCATGCGGCAGTTGGGTTTTCCGACTCTTTTCTGTAATCAGTTGGAAATTGATCCTGGTGGCCGCATCGTGAATTATCACATGCGGATGGAAAACCCGAAGAAGCATGCGGTGGGATCGCTCAAGACATTGAACTTTTTTACTATAGCGGCTGGGGATTCGTATAACGATACGGCTATGTTAGGCGAAGCAGACGTCGGATTTTTCTTCAGGCCGCCCGATCATCTCCCTAAAGAATTTCCGCAGTTTCCTGTCACGCAGACGTACCTTGAGCTTCAAGAGCGGTTTGCCAAGGCTGGGCGTTTCATCTAGCGGGTGAACGGCCGAGGCGTACGCAGGTGGTCCGTTGAGGCCTTGAGCGATGCGGGAACGATGCTGGCGGGGTTTTTCAGCATCCGGCTAGAAATTCAGCCAGAACTGCGCATAGGCCCAGGTCTGGTCCTTATTCGTTCCGAGATTCTCACGAATGTAGGGACCGGTAAAGAGATAGGCGAAAGATGTCTGAAAGGCCAGTTTCCCATCCATAAACATGTGGGTCCAGGTGAAGTCCAGCTCGTCTCCAATGTGATTGGTCGTATTACCCACCTTCGAAAACACATACACTCCCTGGCTTGCCCGATACCAATTGTCTTGTGCATTGGCAAGGTTCAAGTTGGTGTACCAAATTTCGATGTGATCATCTCGGGTCGGCCGGGCTTGAAAGTTGGCTGACCAGGTGAGGGTATTCTTCCAACCCTGGACGTCCATATACCCCATGTGAATGTGGTTGGTCGGATAGAGATTTTCGAAGGTGTTCGCAGTACTACATGTACCATATGCCGCGTTCAACGTGCAGTTCGCGCGACCATCACCGGAGGCATAGTCGAAATTCAACGCGAAGCGCGGTTTCCAGGCCAGGTCATAAAAGGTATAGCCAATCCAGTTTCTGGTGGCCCATGCATTGATGTGTAGACACTTGTCTTGCGTGCCGGGAAGGCCGCATGGACTGGACGTGGCGGTGGTACTGCCCATTTGGCCAAATTGATAGACCACTTCGTTGGAAATATCGAGCCCACCTTTCTTGATCGCGATACGGTTCCCAACCACGTGCCGGGTCTGGTTTCCATGTTTCGGTGTACCCAGGCCTTGGTTGTTGTTGTTATCTGCGCCGAGATTGTTCTTGTAATAGATGTAGAAGGGTTCGATCAGAGACCAGGGGATCGCCTTGATCTGGTTGTAGAAGACGAGCATGTCGACGTCCCCGTGGGCGTTGTTCGCTTGGCCTGATACCGGCTGGCCAAGTGGGTTGATATTCGGCCCACCGCTCCCGACTGCCGCGCCCTGGGCAAGATCGGTTTCTGTAAGCCTAAACCAGCCCAGTGATGTATCCATGAACTTGGTGCTGTAGTTCGTCATGATTCCATCGAAGGAGAAGCCGGTGTTGGCCCAATCGAAGTGGCCCAGGAGACTCTGGTCGCCGAAAACGAGGTATTGCCGGCCTACTTTGATGCCGAGCCCCTGAATCCCGGCAAAGTTGCGAACCAGCATATACCCTGCTCGAATGCCGAGAGAACAGGCGGTTCTGTTATTGATCAGACTTGGTGAGCATGTATGGTTGATCGGATCGCCGTTGCCTCCCCAGGTGCGCGAGTCAATGAATTCGAGATAGAAGTTGACATTCGGAGAGAGGTCATACCCGATGCCCAACCGTGTCATCTGTTGAACGAAGGAGTCATTGGCTTGGCCCGTGAAACTGTTGGCGCTTCCCAGCGGCGAGTTGCAATTACCGCCATTTCCGATTCCGCCGCCGAAACAGAGGTTGTTCCGGTATTCCGGCCGCACGCGCAGATCGGCACGGATCCAGAGATTCTTGATGTCGAAATTCCTGCCGATTTTGGGGTCAAAGAGCTCGTATTGCTCCTTGAGTGGAATGCCGCGTCCGATGACGATGATATTGGTAATTCGTTCTCCCTCCGGTACTTCAAACGCCGCGTGAACCAGTGGGATGGTCGCAAAGCATGTCGTGAGGAACAATGCGGCGGCCCATAAGGAGGCGAACAGTCCAACCGGTTTCATCCATTGAGTGAAGTCTGTGAACATGAGTCTCTGTCCTTGGCTGTGAGGATCAACGAAAACAGGAAGGTCACAAGACGGAACTTTCCGTGGTCTGCCAATCTCCTGTTATGAGGGAAGGGTAACGAGTCACGGTCAGACTTGGCTCGGCTGGCTGCTGGATTTGTCCTCGGTCGGGTTGGTCGCGGCGGTGATTTCTTCTTCGGTTTCTTTCATGGAAGCTTGGAAGTCTTGTTCGGCCATCTTGACTTCTTGCTGGATCATATTGAGTTCAGGCTCAACGGTTTTTCGGAGATCGTCCGCGGCATCTTTGAATCCTTTGAATGCCTTTCCGACCTGTCGTCCTACTTCCGGCAACTGTTTTGGCCCAAACAGAAGAAATGCGATCACCAGAATGATGAGAATTTCTCCTGCTCCCAGTCCAAACATTGTGTGCAATCGGTTTGTGCGTTCGATGCGGGCGATGTCCCGTGCCCGGGTCGTCACGCATCGTACAGGGCATTACCCTTGTTTAACTTGCCCGGATGGTGCGGCCTGCGCGGCAGATGGGGGCGTCGTTCCCGGTTGTGCAGTGACCTGAGCGGATGCGGTGGCCTGGGCGGGTTGAGGTTGGTCTGCCGGGGTGACGTCGATGGCATCAGCCTCATGAACCGTCTTCTTAAATCCTTTGATGGCTTTCCCGAGGCCTTCACCCAACTGAGGGAGTTTGCCTGCGCCGAAAATGATCAAGACAATGATCAAGATCAGCATCAATTCCATCCACCCAAATGAACCGAACATGGAACACCTCGAAAAGTGCGATCTAGGAGGTCAAAGACCTGACTGTGGCCACTCTGGAGGCTATACGAAGATCCGGCATCAAGTCAAGGGAATGAGCCGGGCTGAGGAAAATTAGGGTGTAACTGGAAGGGGTCAGAATGGCTGAATAATGCCACCCCCCAACACCGTATCTTCGGAATAGAACACGGCGGACTGTCCTGGGCTGAGCGCCCGCTGGGGCTCATGGAATAGAATTCGTAACGCAGAGGGGTGAATGGGTTGGAGCGTGGCATTCACCGCCGGTGTGGCATAGCGGACCTTCACCATAACCTCGGTCTGCCCACGGAGCAAGGACGGGGTAAAGAGATTGAGCTCTCCAACCTCACAGGAGTCTCTGTAGAGCGCTTCTTCTGGACCGAGAACGACCGTATTCGTCGCCGGCTGGACGTGCTGAACATACAGACGACGGCCTGACGCAACACCGAGCCCACGTCGCTGCCCTGGGGTATAAAACGCGATCCCCTCATGCTGGCCCAATGGAGAGCCATTCTGGTCCACAAAGTCTCCCGGCTTCTTAGCTTCGGGAGTTTCCTTTTCAAGAAACGTGCGATAGTCCCCGTGGCTCACAAAGCAAATTTCCTGGCTTTCCTTCAACTCATCAACAGGGAGGCCCATCGCTTCAGCCTCGTGCCAGACATCCGCTTTGTGCATGCTGCCGACCGGGAAGAGGAGCCGCGGGAGCCAGGCAGGGTTGAGCCGGTACAAAAAATAGCTTTGATCCTTCTTCACATCGGCAGAGCGCCGAAGGACCGTGCCTTCGTGATCGGAGTGAACACAGACGTAGTGGCCAGTTGCGACGTGATGAATACCCCGGGATTCCGCCAATGCCAGGAGCCCGTGAATTTTGACTCGCTCATTGCAGCGGACACAGGGATTGGGCGTGAGGCCTTGCGCATAGCTCTGAACGAAATCATCGATCACTCCTTTTCTGAAGGAGGCTCGGGTGTCAATGACTTCGTAAGGGATGTTGAGGACCTTGGCGACGTGTTTGGCGATCCCGATCTTGCAGCATCCGCGCTCCTGCCACCTTTTTGATACGGCAACAGACTCGTCTTCATGCTCCCAGACTTGCAGTGTCACACCACGGACATCATAGCCTTGGCGAACGAGCAATGCCGCGGCAACGGAGCTATCGACTCCGCCGCTCATGCCGAGCAGAACGGTAGGGCGGTTCATAGAAGAAGGCATTGTACCGGGAGCAGCGTCAATCAGCTAGATGTCTGCGGCACGAATTTTCACGCGATGGGTGGTGAGGTCGTGAACCGTCTTGTTGGAGGTGGGCTGATCTTCGACCCACTTGTGGGCACCCATGTCGCACATTCCATGAAAATGGGATCCGTTTTCGATGGAAATCGAAGGAGTACGAATATCGCCGATCAAAATGCCTGGCTTGAGAATTTGAATTTGCTCGACGGCCGTCACGGTCCCGTTGATCTTCCCGCTGGTCATGACCGTGCCTGCCGACACGATGCCTTTGATCACCGCATGCTCGCCAACAATCAATACGCCGGACGTATGGATTTCGCCTTCAAGACGGCCGTCAACACGGATGGTTCCATTGAAGCGGATATTGCCCTTGAAGTCTGCGCTCTTTCCGAGAAATGTCACATTCTCGTTATCGCTTCCAGGGTGAACGCCTTTTTCTCCCATGGCCCACATCAGTAGGTCACGCTCCTTTCACAAGGTCTTCGCACGCGGTCCCCGCGTGCTCTTTGTCCGGCCTATTGCGCGAAAGACTCTACACACATACAACTACCTAGGAATACGTTTCTTTCCCGCAGAACTCCTGATTCATCGATCCGTAGCGACGCTTATTCCTCATGTACAACACGAGGGCTCCGAGACTCGATTTAGGAGCTGTGAGTCATTTCGATCGTGCCGTTGAACAGGACTCCCTCCTCAATCGACAACATCGGCGCCTTTACTCCTCCGTTGAGGACCGCTGGAGCCCGCAGCCTGATTTTTTCCGTTGCGGTGACGTCACCGGTGATTTTACCTTTGCACACGACAGTGCCTGCGGTGACTTTTGCCTTGAGGACAGCTTCTTCTCCGACCAAGAGGACACCATCGGTCTGAACTTCGCCCTCGAGCGAGCCATCAATACGAACCGTGCCGTTATAGATAATCGTTCCTTTGAAGTCGACACCCCTTCCAATGAATGCACTGACATCCGGTGTCGATTCCATTTTTGACGGTACCGAGCTCATCACTGCTCCCCCCTCAGCTTCGTCGAACACGGCACGGCCCCCGTCCTGTTTATCCGGTTTCCACATATGGTCAGCCTCCTCACTCTAGCTTTCAAGATGATGATGCACGATACTGTCTTGTATACAGCGCAGCGGTCGCTTCGTGAAGCAATTGTAGCGTCAATGATGAAAAAATCAACCTCTATGTTGTTTAACGATGTTGAATGGGCTCACGAGTGATACGATCCGTCACGCAAGTAACCGTTCAAGAACGCCCTCTAGCTCTTGAGCAGAGAAATAATGAAGAATGATTTTCCCGCCTCGTCTTTTCGGATGAATCGTCACTTTAGTCCCAAATCTCTTCTGCAATCGTTCTTCCAGCGCGTGACACTCCGAGTTTCGAACCAACACACGATGACGTTTTCTTCCAACTACTGAAGAATGAACGAGTTTTTCAGTTTCTCTTACGGAAAGTCCTTGAGACGCGACGATCTTCGATACTCGCATCTGACTTTCAGGAGATTCGAGACCAAGCAGGGCTTTTGCGTGTCCCGCAGACAATGTTCCAGCCTCTACTAATTCTTGCACGTCCGGGTGAAGCTGTGTCAGACGAACAACGTTGGCTACGGAAGACCGGTCGCACCCAACTCGCTGTGCAATTATGTCTTGCGTCAGACCAAATTCGTTCATCATCCGTGAATAGGCTCTAGCGACTTCCATGGGGTTGAGATCCTCACGCTGAAGATTTTCGACCATGGCGATCAACAGAGCCTCTTGATCACTGCAATTTCTAACCACTGCCTGGATGGCCTTGAGTCCTGCTTCTCTTGAAGCGCGCCACCGCCGCTCGCCGGCAATCAGCTCATAGATCCCATCTCCCTTGCGGCGCACCATGATCGGCTGCAGCACGCCGCTTTCCTTGATAGAGGCAGTCAGTTCCACCAGCTCTCCGGGGGCAAAATTCTGCCGAGGCTGGTATCGATTGGGAACGATATCCTCGATTTTGATGTACTGGACGTCTCCTGACTCCACCGTCTGGCTCACAACCGCAGACGGTAAGAGAGCATCGAGTCCTTTACCGAGCGCTTTCTTTTCCATGGTTTAGAAACTCCTTCGCTAGGGCAACATAGGCCTGAGAGCCAGCTGATGCCGCGTTATACAAGAGGCAGGGACGTCCATAACTGGGCGCTTCCGCCAATGCTACATTCCGAGGAATCACCGTCCTATAAACTTTGTTCGAGAAATGAGACCGTACTTGGTCTGACACCTGACGAGCCAACGTATTGCGCGAGTCAAACATGGTCAATACAATCCCTTCAAGTTCAAGGTTGGGATTGAAAGACTGACGTACGCGATCAACACTTCCAAGAAGCCGCGTGAGGCCTTCCATCGCGTAATACTCGCATTGAACCGGAATGAGTACCGAATGAGCAGCTGTCAGAGCATTGATTGTGAGAATCCCCAGGGCAGGCGGGCAATCAACAAAGATAACCTCATATTTTTCAGCCATTTCTCCAATCACATCTCTCAGGTGTCCCTCGCGCCCTGCAACGTTCACGAGTTCAATTTCAGCTCCGGCAAGATCCGCATTTGCCGGCAAGACCGAGAGGCCATGCATAGAGGTTCTTACACGGACTTGCTCTGGCTTTACACTTTTAATCAGACAATTATAAATAGTCTCCTTCAACGATCGAGGATCGATTCCCAGGCCACTGGTCGCATTCCCTTGAGGATCCAGGTCAATCAAGAGAACGGAGAGACCTTCCAACGCAACAGCTGCCGCAAGATTGACCGCTGTCGTCGTTTTTCCTACCCCGCCTTTTTGATTCGCAACAGCAATGACTTTTTTCATGAGCAAGAAATTC
>DASUMN010000051.1:0-3459 GCA_036277675.1 Nitrospira sp.
ACTCTGGGTCGGCTGGTTTGGCTTCAATGCCGGAAGCGCGCTTGCCGCCGACGGTTTGGCGACTTCAGCGTTTGTCGCCACCCACGTCGCCACCGCAGCGGCGGCGCTGGCATGGCTGGCGATGGACTGGATGCGCGGCAAACCGACCATGCTCGGTGCCGCCAGCGGTGCGGTCGCAGGGCTCGTTGCGATCACGCCGGGGGCAGGCTTCGTGAGTCCCATGTCCGCACTGATCATCGGGGTCGGCGGTGGCATACTCTGCTCCATTGCCTGTAGCTTGAAACCGAAACTCGGTTACGATGATTCGCTGGATGTCGTCGGTGTGCACGGCGTCGGCGGCACTTGGGGTGCCTTGGCGACCGGGTTGTTCGCTTCGAAAGCCGTCAATCCGGCGGGCAACAACGGTCTGTTCTTCGGTAACCCTGGGCAACTATGGATCCAATTCGAGACGGTCGTGGTGACGATCGTGTTTGCCATAGTCGCCACTGCGGTCATTCTGGCAATTTTAAAAGCAACTATGGGATTGCGTGTGGCCGACGATGAAGAGCGCATGGGCCTGGATTTGACCCAGCATAACGAGCGCGCCTACGAATAATCGGACTGAAAATGGGGCTGGTTCTCGCTGGAAGAATGTGATAACTGGTGTGCGTTTAAAACAAATATTAAACACTCAGATGAGAGGAGCAAATAGATGTCCGTAAAAGACGTCCTAGAGATGGCGAAGAAGAACAAGGTGGAGATCGTCGATTTCAAGTTTATCGACGTGCCTGGGCTGTGGCAGCACTTTTCGATCCCGGCCACCGAGCTCGACGCCGATAAGTTCGAGCAAGGGTTGGGTTTTGACGGCTCGAGCATCCGCGGCTTCCAGAGCATCAACGAATCCGACATGATTCTGTTGCCCGATCCCGACACCGCCATGATCGATCCGTTCACCGAACACCCCACCATGAGCTTTGTCTGCAACGTGCTCGATGCGATCACTCGCCAGCCCTACTCCCGGGACCCGCGCTATATTACGCAGAAAGCCGAGAAGTATTTAAAGTCCACGGGGCTAGCCGACACCAGCTACTGGGGTCCCGAGATCGAGTTTTTCATCTTCGACAGCATCCGCTTCGACCAGAACCACCACGAAGGTTATTATCATATCGACTCCAGCGAAGGCTTCTGGAACTCCGGCAACGGCGACGGCGCCAATCTCGGCAACAAGATCCGCTACAAAGAAGGCTACTTCCCGGTTCCGCCCATGGACCAGTACCAGGATCTGCGCTCCCAGATGGTGCTCAACTTGGAGAAATGCGGCATCAAGATCGAAGTCCATCATCACGAGGTCGCCACCGGCGGCCAGACCGAGATCGACATGCGCTTTGACACCATGACCAAGATGGCCGACAAGGTGTTGCTCTATAAGTATGTGGTTAAGAATACCGCCCGCCAGCGCGGTAAAGTGGTCACCTGCATGCCCAAGCCGCTGTTTCAGGACAATGGCTCCGGCATGCACTGCCACCAGAGTCTGTGGAAGGCCGGCAAGAATATCTTCTACGACAAGAAGGGCTACGGGCTGATCAGCGAGACCGCCCGCCACTACATTGGCGGCCTGCTCAAGCACGCCCATGCGCTGTGCGCCTTTATCGCGCCGACCACCAACTCCTATAGAAGACTGGTGCCGGGCTACGAAGCGCCGATCAACTTGGTCTACTCGGCGCGAAACCGCAGCGCCTGTGTGCGTATTCCCATGTACTCCACCAGCGAGAAGGCCAGGCGGTTGGAGTTCAGAACCCCTGATCCCAGTGCCAATCCGTACCTCGCCTTTCCGGCGATGTTGATGGCGGGTTTGGACGGGATTAGAAACAAGATCGAGCCGCCCAAACCGATCGACAAGAACTTGTACGAGTTGGAGCCGGAGGAAGCGGCCAAGGTCAAATCGATGCCGGGATCGTTAGATCAGGCGCTTGATGCCTTGGAGAAGGACCATGACTTCCTGCTCAAGGGCGATGTTTTTACCAAGGACGTGATCGAGACTTGGCTGGAGTACAAGCGCAAGCATGAGGTCGATGCCATCCGGCTCCGCCCCCATCCTTGGGAGTTCGCTCTCTATTTCGATATCTAACAACGGAATCTTGCCTATGGCTACCCGCCCTACGCGGGTAGCCATACCCCAGAAACTCTAACGGGGGACGTCATGAAAAAGATTGAAGCGATCATTAAACCTTTCAAACTCGACGAAGTTAAGCAAAAACTCACCTCAGTCGGCATCACCGGCATGACGATTACCGAGGTCAAAGGCTTCGGCCGGCAGAAAGGACATACCGAGCTTTACCGCGGCGCAGAGTATACGGTCGACTTCTTACCGAAAGTAAAGATCGAGATCCTCGCTCCGGAAGAGATGACCCCGAAAATCGTCGAGGCTATTCTCGAGTCGGCCCAGACCGGCAAGATCGGTGACGGCAAAATCTTCGTTTCGACGGTTGAAGAGGTAATTCGCATCCGCACGAATGAACGGGGCGAGGAAGCAATCAGTTAGAATTTTCATCTGTCATCAACTACCTCATTGAAGAAAACCTCGGCCAGGTTAAGCCGGCCGAGGTTTTCTTGCTTTTGCACTTGTCGGTCGACCCACAATCGAGGCTTTCGTCGCCGGAAGCTCAACTCACGGAGGCGAAACCATTATCTCAAGCGATCAATACGCAAGTCTCGATTGAGGCGTTCGCCACAGCTAGCGTTTGGAAGCTACGACGCTTTGAACCCCTTGCCATTCGACACCATCGGTTCGATGGTGTTTCAGTGCAACCAGAGGGACCATAATGTGATGATCACCCTGAGCAAAGGCAACGGCTCTTCCTATGCGACCAGATACATGGCCAACGGCAGCCAGCAGCTACTTTACAATTTATACAGAGACGCTGGACGGACGATCGTCTGGGGCGACGGCAGCGGCGGCAGTCAAGCCTATATCTTAAAAAACCCGCAGCCCAACAACCGCGACATCACAGTGCCAATTTTTGGCCGCATCCCTCCCGGTCAAAACGTCAAGGTCGGAAACTATACTGACACGATAAGTGTGACCTTGACTTATTGATCGGTCGTATTGCGCGATTCTGCTATTTCTTGTCTTCCCCAGGCTGTTTGCCCGGCTCGAAACCGCCGACCTCGTGGTAGACCACATCTTTCTTTTCCTCGAAAGCTCTAACTTCGGGCGCCGCCCCGGGTAAGCCGAGCTTCTTCCATTCGGCAGCGACCTTGTCGTACATCTCTCGGCGCAGCGCCGTCCGTTTGGAGAATACCGGTAAATAGCGGTGTTCTTTGCAGGCGTTAATCAATGCCTTCGAGCCGTACGGCCGTTTTTCCGGCGGATTTTGCGTCGGGTCGAGCCACGTCGACCAGGTATTGCGCAAGATATCGACATCGTCGATGGGATTGCAGCGGCTGCTCATAGCCCAGATCACCTGATCCATATCGGTC
>DASUMN010000052.1:0-3763 GCA_036277675.1 Nitrospira sp.
GCGGTCAACCCGGTCTGGCCCATCACGATGAACGTGGCCAGCGGTCCAAGAATCAATGTGCTCACGACAATCAGGGCGCTTCGAATATTGCCGAGGAACAGGAAGAGCACGACAATAACGAGAATGACCCCTTCGGAGAGAGCCTTGTACACCGTATTCAGCGCCGCCGTGATCAACTCAATGCGGTCATAAAACGGCACGATCCGCAACCCGTCCGGCAAGAGCCGTTTGGCATGAATGTCCTCGATCCGAGCCTTGATGCCCTCCACCACATCGCGCGCGTTGCCGCCGCGCAACATCAACACAATACCGCTGACCACTTCATGGTCGCCGTTCAGCAGCGTGGCGCCATGCCGGACCGCATGGTCGATCTGCACCTGCGCCACATCGCCCACAAACACCGGCACCCCGTCAACTTCCTTCACCACGATCTGTTCAATATCATGAAGGGAGCGGATCAGGCCGCGCCCCCGCACGATGTATTTCTCAGCATGTTTTTCCAGGATATTGCCGCCGGCATTGGCATTGTTGCTGGCCACCGCCTCGAAGACCTCTTGCAATGAGAGGTTGTACTTGCGGAGCATGCCCGGCTCGACCAAGACTTGATATTGCTTGACGAAGCCCCCCATCGAGTTGACGTCGATCACTTCCGGCGTGCTTCTGAGCAACGGCCTGATGATCCAGTCTTGAATTGTCCGTTCGTCGATTAAGCGCCGATGCTCCTCTTCTGCATCCCGCGCGGTCCCCTGACGCCCCTCCAGATAGTATTGATACACCTCGCCCAGCCCGGTGCTGTTCGGCGCCAGCATCGGATCGGCGCCAGGCGGCAGCAGCTCTTTCACCTCGAGCAGCCGTTCGAGGACAAGCTGGCGCGCGAGATTGATGTCCATGGAATCATCGAAGACGATCGTGATCAGCGAGAGGCCGACCTTGGTCAGGGACCGCATTTCGGTCAGCGAGGGAACACCCGTTAGTTGCAGCTCCATGGGGTACGTGACGAGCCGCTCGACTTCGGCCGGCGAGAGGCCCGGCGCCTTGGTGACGACCTGCACCAGCACGCTCGTCACGTCCGGGAACGCGTCGATGGGAATGGTCCTGAACGCGTAGATGCCCCCCGCCCCGATGATGAGGGCAAGCAGCACGATCAGCATGCGCTGGCGAAGGGAAATGTCCAGGAGGCGGGCGACCATCAGACTTGTTTCTTGAATAGTTCGGACTTCAGGACAAAGGCGCCTTCCGTCACAACCGGCTCTCCTTCGGTGAGGCCGGTGACAATGGAGATGTTGGTCCCGTTGGATTCACCGACTTGCACTTCACGAAGTTCGTATTCGGTTGCCGTTCGCTGCACAAAGACAAAGGTCTTCCCCTGATCCCGCTGAAGCGCAGACTCCGGCACGGACAAGCGATCCGGTTGCGTTTCTGAAAACAGCCTCACCGTCGCGAACATTTCCGGCTTCAACCGTCCATCACTGTTTGGCAGTTCCAAACGGAGCATCATCGTGCGGGTCGAGGGGTCCAGCACATCGCCCACGTAGGTGATCGTGCCTTTGAAGATTTCTCCCGGATAGGCGTTGATCCGGACATCCGCCTGCGTGCCTCCCGTCGCGCGGATGGAATGGACGAACGGGATGTCCTTTTCCGGGATATTCGCTTGCACCCAGACTTGCGAGAGATCCGCGATCACAAACAAATTCTCCGTCGTTTCGACGACTTCTCCCCGTGTGAGTTTGCGGCCGATAATACGCCCGGCGAAGGGGGCGACAATCGGCACGACGGATCGGATTCTCCTGGCGGACTCGAGCCGGCGCAATTCCTCGTCACTCATGCCGAGCAGCTTCAGCCGATCCTCCGCTTCGTGCGCCTCAGCCTGACTGCTGAGTAGTTCCGCATGGCGCCGCTGCGCTTCGGCCTCACCAATCACTTGCTCTTGCAGCAAAAATTTGGCCCGGCTATAGGCCTGTTCCGCCACATGGAGTTTGGCCTGCGCCTTCAGATGGCCGGATTGTGCCAGACCCAACTCGCTACTATAGAGGAGGGCGAGCGGCGCATTGGCCTTGACCTCTTGCCCTAAGTCCCCATAGACCTCGACGACCCGGCCCCGCACCAGCGTCGTGATCTCCGCCATGTTGTGTTGGTTGGGCCGAACGATTCCAGGGAACTCCCGATGCATACGAAAATCGCTGCGGGAGGCCGGCTGCACCACCAGCCCAATCCTGGTGGATTCTTCCGTGGACAATGTGACGCGGCCCACGGCCGTCGGAACAACCGCGGGCGCTTTACTGGCCGCCACATCGTTTGGGGTCCCGTCACAACCCACCTCGATCCCGGCCAAGCCGAGCATCAACCCAAACATCGCGCATCGGCCTTGCCGAACCATCATCATAACTCTCCCCCTACCGCCTGCTCCAAGCGGGCCAGTGACACTGCCAGATCGTGGCGTGCCTGTGCATAATCCAGCATGATTTGCCGCTGAACGCGCTGGGCGTCGAAGACTTCCAACAGACTGGATGCCCCCTGCTGGAAACTGAACTGCGCGAGACGGAGCGCCTCCGACGCTTGTTTCAACAGTCCCTTATCAAAGACGTCGATCAGTTCAGCCGTCGTTCGGGCATCTTGATAATGCTGATGGACGGATCGGGCCAGCTCGTTTCGGGCACGCAGCAATTCCGCTTCTTCACGCCGTTTGGCGCCCAAGGATGAGGCGATTTCACCCTGCCGGCGATACCAGAGCGGCATGGGAACAGAAAGCCCTCCTTGATAGGCCTCGCGGCCCATCTCTCGCCAATAACTGCCCCCGACGGTCACGGTCGGCACCCGCATTTGCCGTTCGAATTCGATCTTCCACTCCGACTGCTCCACTGATCTGAACAGGCGTTGAATCGTCGGGTGCTTGTTCAGCATGCGATTCATCAATCCTTCGAGCGCCATCTCGTTCGGGATTCCAGTGAAATCGCCTTGAATCACATAGGAGAGGCCCAAAGAGCCACCGGTCAAGGTATCCACGGTCACTCGGTTGACTCGGACGAGATTGTCCGCCCGCGCCAGTTGTTGCCTGGCCTTGAGAACTTCGACCTCAGCCTTAATGGCTTCGAATTGCGGCGCCTCTCCAGACTTGACCCGCGCTTTGACGATCCGCTGCACACCTTCGATGATCTCAAGGTTGCGACGCGCGAGCGCCGCATCCTGCTGAGCCAACAAGAGGTCGTAAAATGCCACCTTTACCAATGATCGCAAGTTTAATTGCGTTTCCAACAGGCCGACATTCGCCGTGGCCAAACCCAAATCGGCGACACGCTGCCGCGCCGCACGCATCGCCGGCCATTCGACCGGTTGCCCTACCGTCACATTGTACTCGGTGAGCGATTGACGGGGCAGCGAGGATCCGATGCCGGGGCTCCCAGCATCGCGAAGCGCCCCATGACCGCTGGCACTGCCTATCGTCGGATTCGGATAGGCACCCGCCGCGGTCTGCACACCACGCTGCTGCTCGATCTGTCCCTCTGCAAACGTCACCAGCGGATTCTTAGCCAGGGCAAGTTCAACGATTTCATTGAGATCGTAAACATTCTCGCCGGACTCAACTGCGGCATCACAGAAGCCGGACGAGAGTCCGACATAGAACAGTATCGATATCGCACAGTGCGGCACAGCGAACGACGGCTTCATGGCACCAGACCTCTCATGGAAAAGCTGAATAAGCCAGACAATCTGACTTCCTCCTCAACCCGCATCCTGCGGAAACTATACGCAGAATAGGCCATTG
>DASUMN010000053.1:0-5762 GCA_036277675.1 Nitrospira sp.
TGTCGGACCGGCCGGTCATTTGCTGGTACACGGCATAGGTTAACGTTTGGTAGCGGAGCAGAGACACGGCGCCGAAATCGGAAACGACATAGAGAATCACCAGCGCGGTGCCGGCCGCGATCGATGGGCGCAGCAACGGGAAGGTCACACGGAACATCGTGCGTGACCGAGAGATGCCGCAGGTCCGGGCTGCCTCTTCGAACGACACATTCATGCTCAAGAGCGCGCTGCGCGTGAGGAGATATACAAACGGAAACGTATCGAGTGCCATCACCAAGGTGGCACCCCAAAAGCTTTGCGGCGAGAGGATCCTTGCGTGAGCCCCCGCAATCGATTGCCAGAGCTGTTCCACCGGTCCGCCGAATCCCAAGAGATAGTTGAAGACATACGCCAGGACGTACGTCGGCATGGCCAGCGGCAGCACGAGGGCGATCTCCCACACCCGCCGTCCGGGAAAGTCGAACCGTGTGACCAGCCAGGCGGTGGAGACTCCCAGCACAAGCGTCAGCAGGGAAACGGTTCCAGCCAGCGACACGGTATTGAGCAACAATTCCGGGATGCGTGTGGCCCACAGACGCTGCCACACAGCGAGATCGGCCGACAAGGCCAGCGCCGTGACATAGCCCAGCGGCAGAAGGATCAGCGCGGCACCGGCTAGCGAGACTAGCTGAAGGGGACTGGCGACGTGAGGCCGTGCAGTGGTCACAAGCAGGCTCGTGGGTTACCGAAGGCCGACCTGCTCGATCAGCTGCATCGTCGGTTCGCGCAACTCGGCCAGCTTGGTCAATGGGACCGCCGCGGCGCGGAAGCTCTTGCGCTCAACGAGCGCGGAGTCGGCCTTCACCTCAGGATGCAGCGGATATTCCTTGTCGAGTTCCGTGAACAATTTCTGGCCTGTCGGGGAGGCGAGGAATTCAACAAGGAGTGTGGCGCTGTCGACACGGGGGCTGTGCTTGAGGATGCCGATCCCCGCGACGTTCATGATGGCGCCTATTCCGCCGTCCTCTTGGTCCGGCATCATGATGGCGAGCGGCGCGGCCGGTTGTGCCGCGAGATGCCGATACACGTAATAGTGATTCGCGACACCCAGGGCGACTTGGCCCTTGGCCACTGCCTCCACAATTTGAGAAGTCTTCTGATAGACCTGGGTGCCGGCGTTGTCCCGAAGCCCCTGCAAGAAGGGTTTGGTGCGTTCGTCACCGATACTCGCGCGAATGACGGAGACACCGGCCTGCAAGTACTCGCTGCCGGCGTTGGGGACGGCGATTTTGTCTTTCCATTCGGGGCTGGCCAAATCGAGTATCGAGGTGATTTGGCCGGCTTTGACCATCGTGGTGTTGTAGACGATGACCCAAAAGCGGCCGGATAAGCCGATCCAACTGTTATCCGCTGCGCGGAATTGCGGCGGGATGGCGTGATCAATCTCCGATACGGTCACCGGGCGGAACAGCCCTGCGGTGCGGGCCAGCTCGAGACTGCCGGCATCATTAGTAATCAGGAGATCGGCGGGGCTGCGGTCGCCTTCTACTTTCAGCCGGTTGACCAGCTCGGTGGCGCCGGAGGAAAGCAGGTCGATGTGGATGCCGGTTTTAGCCGTGAAGGCATCGCAGACCGGCTTGATCAGCCGTTCTGCGCGCCCTGAGTATACCGTCAATTTGTCCGCTGCGGCTACGGTTTCGGGGAACACCAGCCATGCAGACGTGAGTAAGGAGCCGAGTGAGAGGCACGAAATGATCAACCGGTGTCTGGCAGAGGAGCGTAACGACGAGTGGTCAGCAACGTGCCGCACGGGACGATTCCTTTCCGCATACTTGAAATTGATAAACCATCTCAAAAAGAATACCAGAAGGATGAAGCAGGGGTCAATGACGGCAGCGGGAGCAGAGACCGTACAGTTCGAGTCGATGGGTCTTGATCGTGAAGCCGTTGCGCGTGGCGACTTCTTCTTGAAGGCGTTCGATGTCGCAATTTTCGAATTCCACGATCTTGCCGCAGTCGGTGCAGATCAGGTGGTCATGATGGCCTTTGTGAGAGATGTTGTCGTACTGGGTCTGCGTCCCGAAGTGCCGGGCCTGCGCGAGGCCCGCTTCGCAAAACAGGTTGAGTGTCCGGTAGATGGTCGCCAAGCCCAAGTGCGGATCTTTGCGCGCCAGCTGGTGGTACATCTCTTCCGCCGTGATATGTTCCTGCTTGAGAAAGGCGTCGAGGATCAGCTCGCGCTGGCGGGTGTACTTCAGTTGGTGCTTCCCGAGGTGCTCTTTCAGGACGCCCATTTCTTTTTGATGCTTCGACATCGTCACCGGCCTCGTAAGAAGAACCATTAAAGACGAAACGGAACGGAGGGTCAAGAGCGATTGATGGGCGATGGGCATGGCGGGTTTGACGATCTTTCCTCAGCCTGGCTATAGTGCCGTAGGGTTTTCTGCGATCCAACGCACACATGCGAACGCCGAACCAGATTACCGTCGATCGAGCCCTCCTGCTCTATGTCCTGCATCTGGCCGAGCCGCACGGGTTGTTGAGCGACGTCAAGCTCCAGCAATTGTCCTTTCTGTGCGAGCTTCAAACGTTCGGGAAAGGCTTCAAGGGATTCCACTTCGAATTCTTCCGGTTCGCGTACGGCGCATTCAGCAAGGATCTCGACAACGACCTCCTGTCGCTCCGTCGTAAGGGGCGAATCGAGAATTTCACGCTCTCAGATCAAGCAAAAGACGACGTCATTCCACTCCTGCTGACGGCGATTGAAGGCGGGGAGACCAATGAGAAAGTGAAAGAGATTATGGACGCAGTCGTCGCCGCCTATGGACCGCAGAGTGTCTCGGCCATCACCGGATCCGTTGAAGCCGTCGAGCTGAGCACGCCCCAGCAGCCCGAATTCAAAATTCCCATCCGTGACATCGTCTTTCACACCACTTTGCTTGTGCCGGATCGGATCGAGGTGCAGGCCGAGTTTACGTTGGCGCCTTCATGGTTGGCCAAGCTCAATGCCGCGATGGGGTATGACGGTAAAACCGTGCCGATCGGTCAGAGTTGGTAGATCTCGCCGTATTTCTTTTCCACATACGCGAGAAACGGATCGGGGCTGATCGTGCCGCCGGTGACGCGTTGCGCCAGGTGATCCGGTGTGAACATGCGGCCCCAGCGATGGATCTTCTGCTCCAGCCAGCGGCGCAGCACCAGCAATTGTCCCGCCGCGATTTCGTCGTCCAGGTGGGGAATTTCGAGCTTGGCCTGCTCGAAGAATTGCACGGAGTAGAGGTTGCCCAGGGTGTAGGTCGGGAAGTAGCCGAACGCGCCGAACGACCAATGGACGTCCTGCAGCACGCCTTCCGCGTCGGTGGTGGGGACGATGCCCAGGTAGTCCTCCATTTTCCGATTCCAGATTGCAGGCAGATCGTCGGGCTGGGTCTTGCCTTCAATGAGGTCCTGCTCAATCTCGAAGCGCAGCATGACGTGCAAGTTATAGGTCAGCTCGTCCGCTTCGACGCGGATGAACGACGGCTTCACGCAATTGATCGCGGCGTAAAACTGTTCGGCATCCACCCCGCGCAGCTGATGATGAAACGTCTGTTGAAGAATCGGATAAAAGAAGCGCCAAAACGCGCGGGAACGGCCGACGCAATTCTCCCAGAGGCGTGACTGGCTCTCGTGGATGCCGAGTGAGACCGAGTCGCCCAGCGGTGTGCCGTAGTATCGTTGGTCCAGACCCTGGTCGTAGAGTCCATGCCCGCCTTCATGGATACAACTGAACAGGCAGGATTGGAGTTCGCGCTCGTGTACGCGCGTGGTCACGCGCACGTCGGTCGGATGGAACGACGTCGTAAACGGATGGGCCGAGAGATCCAAACGGCCGCGTTCGAAGTCATAGCCCATGGCAATCAGCACGAGCCGCCCGAACTCAAGCTGCCGGTGGTGGTCGTAGGACTGGCGCAGGATCCCGTCGTCGATGCGAATCCGGCTCTGGGTGATCTTCTTCAAGAGAGGAACAAGGCGGGCCTTGAGTGTCGAGAAGACGGGCTGGAGGGTGGCAATCGTGGCTCCAGGCTCGTACACATCCAGCAGCGCATTGTAGGGCGAGTCCTTGTAGCCGAGGTACTGCGCCTCTTCGCGTTTGAGCGACAGCACGGTGCGGAGGTTCGGAAGAAACAGGGCGAACCGGCTCTGCTCTTTGGCATCGGCCCATACTTGTTGAGCGAGCGAACACTCGCGGCTCAGTGTGACGACGAAATCGGGCGGTAATTTTTTGGCCCGACTGAAATCCCGCCAGACCTCTCGTAACAGCGAACGGGACGACTCGTCCCACAGGTCGCCGGCCTGTTCATAAGCCACACCCGTCGCTGGATCGATCCATTGCGCCAAAAGTTTCTCGATTTCCGGGGATACCAGCTTCTGATGGGCCATGCCCTGCAGCACGGCGATTTGCTCGGCCCGCGCTTCGCCCCCGCCGGCAGGCATATAGGTCTCCTGATCCCACGACAGCACTGCGGCGGCGCTGTTGATGCGCTGGATTTCCAGCAGTCTTGTCGTGAGGGGTTCCAACGTCGCAAGAGTCTTCAAGCCGGGCCTCCTCTGTCATTCGTGCGCAGGTGACGCGAAGCTGATGTATGATGGCCCGCAGTGTACGCAACAAGGCGCATTGTTTTCAAACCGGCGAAGGGAACCCACATGAAATCACTGGTTCCGGCAGAAATTGAAGCCTATGCCCAAGCCCATTCGAGGCCGGAGTCCGAA
This sequence comes from Nitrospira sp., assembly GCA_036277675.1. Taxonomy (GTDB): domain Bacteria; phylum Nitrospirota; class Nitrospiria; order Nitrospirales; family Nitrospiraceae; genus Nitrospira_D. The sequence goes on from DASUMN010000053.1 coordinate 4,732, forward strand.
GTTCGTCGGGCGCTCCGAGAAGAAACCGAACGAACCATGGAGTTCGCCCAAATGGTAGTCGGTCCCTTGGAAGGAGCGTTTCTCCAGATGATGTCGCAACTGGTGGGAGCCAAGCGGGTGCTGGAAATCGGCATGTTCACCGGCTATAGCGCGCTGTGCTTCGCCGAAGCGCTGCCAGCGGAGGGAACGGTGATCACCTGCGAAATCGACGAGCCATCGGCGGCCATGGGCCGCCGGTATTTTGCTCGCTCACCGCACGGAAGCAAAATTGCCGTGCGGATGGGGCCGGCGTTGGAGACCATGCGGACGCTCACCGGTCCATTTGATCTGATTTTCATCGATGCCGACAAGACCAATTACCTCAACTATTACCGACGCGCATTGGACTTGCTCGCGCCGCAGGGCGTGATTCTGATCGACAATGTCCTCTGGAGCGGCGACGTACTGAAACAACCGCCGCCGGATGCCTCCACCGCCGCGATTCAGGAACTCAACCGCGCCGTGGCCAATGATCCGCGCGTGAGCGCGGTGCTGGTGACGATTCGAGACGGGGTGCTGGTGGTCAGAAGAGCAGAGCAGCACGACGTGTCTATAACTACTGCGGTCTAGGCCGTCGCCAACTCCTGGTCCCCGACCTTATCCGGCATCTCGTTCGGCTGGTCCGGTTCCGGTTGATGTTGCGCGGCGATCAGCGAGTAAAACACGGGCACAACGAACAGGGTGAAGAGGGTGCCGACCGTCATGCCGGTGACCAACATCATTCCGATGCTGTTGCGTGCGGCGGCTCCGGGTCCCATGGCGAGGACCAACGGCAGATGGCCGAAGACGGTGGCCGCCGAGGTCATCAGCACCGGCCGCAGCCGGGTTAACGACGCCTCTTGAATCGCCGCCAGCCGTGAACGGCCGCGTGCCTGCAATTGATTCGCGAATTCCACAATGAGAATGCCGTTCTTCGCGATGAGCCCGACGAGGGTGATGAGGCCGACCTGCGAATAGATATTGATCGTGGTGAGATCAAGAAAGCTTACGAC
>DASUMN010000054.1:0-2604 GCA_036277675.1 Nitrospira sp.
CTGCCACCCGGCGGTGTCCCACAACCGGTGCCGTTGTTCGCACTGATTCAACCGGACGAACAGAACCGCGCGATGGCCACCCTGCTGCTGCCCAATGAAGTATCAGCCACAATCACGCCGATGAATTAACTGTGCCTCATACAGGCAGATTCGCCATGCGGCGGACGAGTGCTCGTTCGTCCGCCTCCGTTTCCACTTCGCCGTTCAGTTTTGCATCAAACAGTCGATCAAGGATCTGTTTGAAATCCGGTCCCGGCTTGAGCCCCATCGCCTTGAGATCGGCGCCGGTCAGGATCGGCTTGATCTGTTGATAGGTCGTCAGGAAGGCCGAGACCTGGCGCTTCACCGAGTCGCCTTTGCTCTTGGCCATCAATCCGAGTAGAGCCTCATCGGGCAGCCCCGAGAGCAACCGATAGGTTTCTGACGGTTTGAGCGGCGATTTGGCGCTGAGCCGCCTCATGGCACCCTGGGAGCCGGACCGAGCTGACTTGAGGGTGCGTGCTTCCGCCTCGGAAAATGGAAAGCGTTTGAGCACATCCGTCACAGCTCGCCCAGGCAGGACCTCCAAGAATGCCATCATGTAGACCAGCCAGACGTCCATCTTACGGTCTAAATACAGCAGCCGATACCAATCGACAGCTTGTTCGATGGCCCCCAAGAGGGTGTGGAGCCGGTCTGACCATTTCAACTTCGGATGGATAAACTGGAACAGATCGAGATCTGCCAGCCGCTTCACGGCTTGCTTAGGTTCTCGTTCACTCAGCAGTAGCTTCAGTTCCTCCAAGAGGCGATGGCCCGACAGCCGGTGAAGCAAACTCATTTTGACGGCGCCGGCGATCAAGGCCGCCGTGTCCCTGCCCAAATGAAATCCAAACCGGGTCTCAAACCGGATGGCCCGGAACACACGGGTGGGATCTTCGACGAAACTCAGCCCGTGCAACACACGAATGACTTTGTCGTTGAGATCTCGTTGCCCACCGTAAAAATCCAGCACATCGCCGAACCCTTTCCCGTTCAAACGAATGGCTAGCGCATTGATCGTAAAGTCACGGCGATAGAGGTCCTTCTTGATGGAACTTTTCTCCACCGTCGGCAAGGCAGTGGGATATTCGTAATACTCCGTCCGCGCGGTGGCGACGTCGAGTTTAAATCCCTCCGGCAAGAGCACGACTGCGGTCCCAAACCGCTCATGCGTCTTGACCCGTGCGCGCAAGATATCGCCGAGCTTTCGGGCAAAGGCGATCCCATCACCTTCGACCACCAGATCCAGATCGAGATTCTCGATGCCAAGCAATAGATCCCGCACGCAGCCGCCGACAACGAACAGTGCCACCTCACACCGGTCGGCCAACTGCCCCGCTTCATCCAAGAGATCCATAAGTCGATGCGGCAGGCGGCTCCGCATCAGGCCTTTGATGTTGCGATGCGGCCCTCCGATCTCAGCCTCGGTCGCGCTGGGGCGCAGGGTTTTCATTCTGGCGTTCTTCAGCACATCATCGTGCAAGGTCCGCAGCAAATCCGTTCTGGTAATGACGCCGACAACCTTGGCGTCTTTGATGACCGGGACAAACCGCTGGTTCCGCTCGATCATCGCGAGTTCAACATCGTGGAACGGTGTCTCCGGCCGCGCCTGGTACGCGTCGGTCTGCATGATCTCCCTCACCGCCATTTTGCCGAGCCGATGGAAGAGCGCTTTTTGAATCAGCTCACGGCTGACGATCCCGACGTAATGATCCTTCTCATCCACGATCGGAAAGACATTGAGCCCATAGGCCGTCATCCGCTGGCTGGCTTCAGCGACAGTGGTATCCAATTCGATCGATTTCACCGGGCGCGTCATAACATCATGCGCCAGCAGCGTCGGGCGATACTGTGTGGTCAGCAGCCGGACCAGTTTCTCTTTGACCTCTGCCAGGGTCTGCCTTTTCACCGTAGCGGCTGCCGCGACGGCATGCCCCCCGCCTCCGAATTCCCGCGCGATCCAACCTACGTCGATCTCCGGCCGCCGGCTTCTTCCAATCACTTCCACCCGGTCGTCCATCATCACCGCCGTGAGAACGGCATCGACTCCCTGCAATTCGGCCAACGTATGCACGACACCAGCGGCTTCTCCACGGCACCGGTCGATCGTGCTGGTCGCCACCAAGACTTTGCGGCCCTCCAGGTAATGTAGTTCGCTGTGTTCTAAGAAATCATTCAGCAGCGCGATTGCATCGGGATCGAGAGGCCGATGGAGTGTGTCCGTCACCATATTCAGATCTGCGCCGGCGGCAACGAGAAACGCGCCCGCCTCGAAATCGCGGCTGGTTGTGGAAGCAAATGCGAACGATCCGGTTTCTTCATACAGACCCAAGGCCATCACCGTTGCTTCAAACGAAGTGACCGGAATCTGCCGCTGCCGGAGCTGCTCGATGAGAATCGTCGTCGTGGCCCCGACTGACTCGACAATGGACAGGTTGGAGCGTCTCGCGCAGACCGAGTCCGCTTCGACGTGATGGTCGAACACCACGATCTCGACCGATGGATTGGCAAGACAGGATTTGAGAGAGCCGATCCGGTCAGGCTCCTGGGTATCGACCAGCACCAATCGACTGACCTGGGTCA
>DASUMN010000055.1:0-9273 GCA_036277675.1 Nitrospira sp.
GTCTCGCGCAGACCGAGTCCGCTTCGACGTGATGGTCGAACACCACGATCTCGACCGATGGATTGGCAAGACAGGATTTGAGAGAGCCGATCCGGTCAGGCTCCTGGGTATCGACCAGCACCAATCGACTGACCTGGGTCACATCGATGTCTTTTAGCTTCGTGATATTGAGATCGTGAACGGCAAGAAAGTCACGCAGCGTTTCCTGAGCGCCGGCCGGGATGACCAGCTTGGCTTCCGGAAAGAGTTTGCGCGCCGCGACCATGGAGGCCAGGCCGTCGAAGTCCGTATTGCTGTGTGTGGCGATGACTTCCACGCGGGCATTCTAGCATTGTTCATGATGCTGCGTGACAAACCAGTGGGGTCTGTAGTGGGAGGGAGTTGACGAGAACGTTCAGTCTCGTCCTTTGCCTGAACTATCAGATCGGTCGAGACGCTCTGGCCGTTCGTGACGATCGACTTTCTCAAGGCGATCTGGGCGGTCTGTTTTTTCGAGACGGTGGGTCCGGTCTGACCTATCGCCGCCCGATCGGTCTTGTCGGTCAGACCTGTCGCGCCCGGAATCGCTCCGATCGTCCCGACCACCACCACGGTCACCATCTCCTGACCCGCTCCGGTCGTCGCGGAACAGCTTATCGCTGCGTTCACCCCGGCTGACTTGTTCGCGCAGTTGTTGCAAGCTCGCGCGGCCTTCCTCGAAATCCGAGCCCCGCCGTTTCACTTCACGGCCAAGATCCAAGAGTTCCGACGGACGATAGCCCTGGCGCATGCCCTCCCCCACCAAGGCGGTCCCATCCTTGGATGGAATGCGGCCCTCTTTCATCACAGCCAAGCCCTTCGCGCCAGCCGCGAGATCTTCCTGGGTCGGCTTATGCCGGCCCTCTTGCGACAGCCGGCTCAATTCCCGTACCTCATCCGCCGTAGTACCCCGTGAGAGCGCTTCCGCCATCGTCTCCAATGCACGCTGCCGATTCCCTTCCGCCATGCCATGGCCCTTCGCCTCCTCCAAGACTTCCCGAGCGGATTCAAGCCGAGACGTCATCTGCCGTAACACCGGATCGATGCGTGTGGGCTCAATCCCCTTGGCCAACCCTTCTTTCACCTTGTTGAGCAACGACTCAGTAGGCAGGCCTCGCTCGCCAGCCTTACTGACCTGATCGAGCAATGGGCCGATCTCGCTCGCGGGGCGTCCCTGCGCCGAACCAAGCCGCGTGATCGCTTCCCGATCCTGAATTGAAAGCGGTTCGGCCCAGACCGTGGCATTAGTCAATACCACCGTCAGCATGATTCCCCACGTTATTCTGTCGGTTCGTCTCACCATGGTCTTATCGTACAATCACAACCCCATTGGTCTGGCCAAACCCATCGGTGATGAAATCCTCCGCCAAAGGTGGCGTCATCCATCGCGTGCCGTCAATCAGATACATGAAGGTATATTCGCCTTCTTTCAGTGGAACATCCACCGACCAGAGTGCCGAACCATCCACAATCTTCATCGGTGTTGCCCCTTTGCTCCACCCGTTGAAGGAGCCGAGGAGAACCACTTGCTTTGCCCCTGGCACAAGGACGGTAAACCGTACGACCCCCGACAGGGATTGGGGCATGGCCGGCTTCAATACCGGAGGTTTGGCACAGGCCCAGAACCCACCTGTCAGCATGATCGCGATGCTGGTTGCAAGAGAGAGCCGGCCAAGCCTCTTCAGTCCCACGTCCATGGGCGAAAGAGTACTGAAGCATTAGGCCCGTTGCAAGCGCATCCTGGGACACGTTAAATCTCCACATCGAGCACCGCATTCTGTGCGCCAAATCCATCGGTAGCCGCTTCCGTCGCCAGCGGATCGGCAATCCATTGTTTGCCGTCGATCACGAACATGTATTCATAACGGCCAGGCTTGAGCGGGAGCGTCACCGTCCACATTCCGCCGTCGGTCCGTTCCAGCTTAGTATTCGCCGGATTCCACCCATTGAAATCTCCTGCAACCGACACAGATTGCGCGTTGGGCTGCAAGAGCACCAGCCGCACAAATACTTTCGACTCCGGCATGGGGTTGAAGGACGCGGTCTGCACCGGCGAAACCGCTACCGGCATTTCCACAATCCGTTCCGGCGCCAGTCGGATCAATCCCACCACCGTAACCAAAACCACACAGGCTGCCGCCATCGCCCCGGCAAGATTCCATTCCAGTGTCCGCGATACCATCACGGCGGCGCGCAGGCGCTCCCAGAGGCTAGGAGCCGGCGGAGCCATCTGTGCTTTCACCCGGCTGAGAAATGCGGACGAAGGAACAACCCTCGGCAACCGCGCCGCTTCCGCCGCCACCAGCTCAAGATTGAGCCAGCGCCGTCGCAACACTGGGTCAACATCCACCGCCTGGAGAAACGCGGCCCGCTTCTCCGGCGTCAACTCATCATCCAAGAACCGTTGGATCAACACATCCTGTTCGTTCATTAATCGACCTGCCTTTTCACCTTAGTGCTTTGGGTTAAGAGCCGCCAGATCACGGCTGAGCTGCACCCTCCCCTTATACACTCGCATTTTCAACGTATCGCCGCTGACACCGAGAATCTCTTCCATCTCCTCATAACTCAATCCTTCAATGTGCTTTAGCACGAACGCCTCACGATACAGAGGCGGCAACCGCTGAATCGCCTGGTCCAGTTCCCGAGCGACCTGCTGCTGTGACAAGAGGACTTCCGGTGTCCGGTCTTCCGCCACATGGAGATCGAGCTGTTCATCCGAATCCACATCGTACGGCCCTTGCCCCGGCCGTTTGACCCGTAGCCAATCTGTGCACTTGTTCAATGCGATCCGATAGAGCCAGGTCGAGAACCTGGCATCAGCCCGAAAGCTCCCCAATGCCTTGAACGCCGCCAAGAACGTTTCCTGCGCCAGGTCTTCCGCCTCGGCCTGATTGCCGATCATCCGGCAGGCCAAGTTGAGGATTACGGATGCATGCCGATCAATCAACTGTCCGAATGCCTCGGGATCCTGCGCGAGGCTGCGTGCCACAAGCTGCGCATCGGTAGGATCGTCACGCTGAGCCAACGGCATGGGTTGCTCCAGTTACCCTGGTCCAATACCGCTGGACTGTCGGCGCCGGCCTACTTGTTTCATTAGACGGATGATCAAGGACGAGGTAAACAGTGCTACGGGGTTGAATTGCCACTAAAACCGGTAGCTGGTGCCGAGCGACACCCCATAATCTGGAGCACTGTTGGAGACGCCGACCGTAACGCCTCCGTTGAATCGCAGGGCATCCGAAGCTTTGTAGTTGAATGCAAAAAAGAAATCCCTAATGTTCACACGATCGGCCACCAGAGATCGGTATTCTTCATAGTACACGCTGACCAAGAAGTTCTTGGTGAGATAACGCCCGCCTCCGACGTCAAACCAGTATTGATTCTGAAGGTCTCTTCCGTCGGGATTGCCGATGAAGTTGTAGCCGCCGTCGAGAAATGAAATCCATCGCTCTCCGATCATCTTGGACATTTCGACACCGTAGCCATGATCGAGGGCTCCGGTGCCGAGTCCCTTACTCTCACTCGCCGTTGGAATTTTGATTCGTGCCGTAAGCGCGATGAGCGGAACATATTCTTTCTCCTCGACCGCGTAGTACCGCCCCCTTAGAATGATGTCGCCAAGGCCGGAATTGGTCACCTTCTGTCCCGCCGTGACCCCCTGGCCGGCGTTAAGCAGGGCCAGACACTCTGGTTTGTCGGTATCGATTTCTGTGCCACTTTTCTTGAGACATTTTCCGGGCAACGTCGGAGTCGGCTGGCCGCCAACCAACGTGGCTGAGCCATTGCTCGAGACCGACACGAACGGAATGACCACCGACACGTCACCGTCACGAAAGAGCCGGCGAACCGAGACCGGCACATACACAAATTCGCTGGTGATCCCTGTTCCAAAATTCCCGTTGCTATAACTGGGAGTCACTCCTATTTGCCAGTTCCTCTCGGTCGAAGGCCGTTGCTCCGGCCCGATCTTCTCCTTCCCGTCGGCCGCTCGCGTTTCCGAGTGGGATACGGAGATGCACCACAACATGGCACCAACGACGATCCCGCAGCGCTTGAGAAACATGCCGATGATCATTCCGTGCTTCCCCTTCGTCTCTTCCTGATGCGGCGAGTCCTTTGGAGCTCATGGCTAACTTAGCGCCGGATGTATTTCTATGCAACACATTGGGTCTCGACAACAAGAAGGCAAGGCCCCACACCTACCCATGGCGCCTTGCCTCTCATGCCTCGAATGAGGCCACCGACGTCCCTCAGTTCCGTCCGGGCCGATCAACCTTCTCAGGTCGTTCGGGTTTCTCAGGTCGATCGGGCCTGTCCGGTCTCTCTGGTCGTTCGGCCCGTTCTGGTCGCTCGTACTTTTCTGCTCGTTCAATCTTGTCTGCCTTATCTTGCCGATTCCCCTTATCACTCCGTTCCAGGACAGGCCGTTCTCCACCCTTCATCGGTTTGGGCGATTCCACCTCCGCCGCTTTCTTTGTCTCGGCTCGCATTTCATTCCGTGCATGCCTTACCTCTTTCATAATGGGCCCCAGTTTGAACCCAAGAGATTGTGCAATGGATCCCCACCCCATCTTTTGCGCTCGAAGGTCGCCCACTTTCTGCAATGCGTCCGTCATCGTGGGATAAGATTCGGGGTCCGTCCTCGTCAGTTCCTGGGCCAAGCCGAGACGTATTGTGATTTCTCCCCACCCCTGTTTCGAGACTCGCAGATTCTCGATAACCTGTGGTTCGACCTGAAATTGCTTGGCCAAAGCTTCCGCACGGGATGTCTTTACACGGCCAGACTCATCCTCATTCAGCTGGTGTTCCATCACTCGGAGTTCAGCATCGACTGGCGTCGGGTCCTGCTTTTGCGCAAATCCCGTCCCCACCCCAACGCCGACGAACATCGCACTCAGACTGAGGAAGCCACTGATCATGTGCATCTTTCGCATAACAATCCTCCCTACTGACATGAACTACCCGTTCTCCGCACCTACAAAGCTATCGTAATCCGTATAACCCTCGAGTCAAAACGTTACAACAAAGCCGTCTAATTGCGCCCAGACCGCTCGGGGCGTTCCGGTCTCTCCAGTCGTTCAGACCGCTCAGGCCGATCCGGTCGTTCCATACGCTCGTGCCGCTCGATTCTTTCGAGCCGCTCCGGCCTGTTCGGTCGGTCCATTTGGGCCTCACGGGCATTCTCCCGCCCTTCCCGCCCATGCTCGCCAGCGACATAATCGGCACGATCGAGCCCTCGCAAAGCTCCGCCAGCATTGGACCGTGAGTCGTCACGACGATCTTCTCGGCGATCCTCACGCCTCTCGAGCTGACGATCCTCTCTTCGATCAAGCCGCCGATCCTCACGTCGATCTTCTCGGCGTTCCATCCGGCGATCTTCCCGCCGGTCGGCGCGCCGATCTTCTTGCCGAATGTCATCCGTGGCCTGAGCCACAATCTGACGATCATAGCCATGCCGACCTCGGTGACCGTGTTCGCCGTCCTCCCGCCCGCTGTTCATCAAGCCGGGTCCGCTATTTAGCGAACCAGCGCCTCGACGCCTCGATTATCCACATGTACCGTTGGCGCCTCAGCAGACCCACTCATCTGTCCCACTGCCGGCGATGTCAGCAGCGACAGCCCGGCAATCGTCCCCAGAATGATTTCTTTCCAACTGGTTCGATTCATCATTGATCTCCTTTTTCTTGACGCCACACCGTCGATTGCTTTCTACCCCGCCGACTGCGGCGCGCCTGCTTAATCCTCCAGCTCAGCCTCACGCCAATGAACCGATCCATTGACAAGTCGCCCCTGAACTTTGACGAGAGTACCCACTCTTACCGCACTAAAGAAATCCGCCAGGCTGATTGGCCCATCGTCAACCCCCTGGAATTCGACCCCGGTCGTGTCGACCGTCACACCCAGAATCGTCAGATTCGGATCTGACACAACCTGCACTGGCCCCTGAAGATCTACATCGTCATCTGCTGACCGCAGCTGTATACGAGTCGCTATGACGGTATTGGAGCCCGTCACCCGGCCACGAACCCGCACATGGGTGTTGACTGCAAGATCGTTGAGGTTGTTGACGATTGCGCCTCCAGTAGCCTTGAATTCGGTCTGGCTGTTCACATTGATCGTTACGCCGGATAACCCTTTGATCGTAAATGTGTTTGCTCCGATCGTCTCAATGTCGCCCTCCAGACGCACGCTCTCGTGAAACTTCACGTGTTTTGCGATCAGCGTTGTGCCATCGAATCGGCCCTCGGCGGACATCTTGGCCCCGACCACGATTTCATCCACCGTCCCACCGCGGAACTCCGTATTCTGCGTCGTTTGAACCTGTGTGGTTCCAATGGTGAACAGGATAATATTTCCGTTAGGTGTACCGGCCTGCGTTACGAAGCCTTCGACTTCGAATTCATCAACCACGTTACCGGCACCCTCATTTTCTCGTTCAATCTTCGTTGCTGCAAGAGTTGCGCCAACCAGCGATGTTCCCTTCACTTCCACGAAGATATTGTTCCAATTACTGCCGCTGGGAACCGGCATGCTGTTGTCAATGATCGTATCGGGGATCGCATTACTGCTGTCGAGATCATAAATGACCGTCAACCCGCCGATCTGAAATCTTGTACTGGCGTGGTCGTGGTTCTTCACGATTCCCTTGATTTCACAACCGTCAGTACCGCAGCCAGTGACTCCATTTTTCCTCTCGATAAACGATGCAACGATTACACCATCGGACTTCACATAGCCACTCACCTCGACAACATCGGTAACAGTCAGAGCGGCAAAGTTCAGCCCGGAATCGAACTTTGTCGTATCGTCTACCAGTACGGTTTGACCCAACATCGAAAATTGACTATTGGCAACATCCACACTTGTGATCGGCCCTTCCAGCGTATCTTCCTGGACAATCGTGCTCGCTCTGTGTGTCGAGCCGCGAACAGACCCGGAGACTGTCACCTTCATACCTTCCTTGAGTTCACATCGATCATTAGTGGTAATCGTGCATCGCTCTGTGATGCCATCATGCCGCACTTCTACATTTTCCGTCTCAAACTTCTTCCCATTGACGATAATGCTGCCGAATCCGGTGACTGTGCCGGAGGCTGAGGCCGAGCCGCTTCCACTGGCTCCGCCCGCGCTGGCGGATGCGGAGGGAGATCCGTCGCTACACGCGCTCAATAATCCCGCTATTCCGATCACACCAAGAAGAGTGAGCAGAACAGATGCATGCCGCATACAATGTACTCCTGGTTATTGCAATGGTAATTACGACTTGGGCTTTGAACTGTCATCTGGTTTTGCCCCAGCCGGCTGCGGCGGCTCGCTCAGGACGTCTGCCGACCAGGAAACGCGGGCGGGGCACCATTGCCAGACACCCAATGTGATGATTCGCGTAAGCCCGGCGGGAATGCAGGCCGTGCGGTTCATCGTCACCTCGCGGTTGACGACTCGGGTCGATGCCCCGCACCGACTTATATAGGGCTCTCCTGAGACCTTGTGCAGATCGAAATGCGGCACGAGAAAAGCCACGACCGGAACCGGCAGCACCGCGATGGACGAGTTGTCCACCCACTCGCTACCAGAACAATGACCTTCAACCCCGACCGTCCGTTTCACATCGTCGCGCACCAGCGATGATGTACAACTAGACAGCAGCAATGCCAGTGATGCGATCACTACACTCGTTTTGAAACCAACCTGTTGCATGAACCCCTCCTTCCGGCCCTGTATGCTTGGTTAGACGGAGAGGGAACGGAAAGGTAAACGGGTCAGGGTGAGCTAGCGAATGTCCTGAAAAAACAAGCGGGGTAGAGTCGGTAGGCGGTATTCCACATGCAGAATGATCAGCAACACCCGCACGAAGCTCCGCCAGACGCCCATTTTCAAAAACTTCCGTGCGTCGGTCACCACTGGGGGGCTGAGGAGCAGCGGGTTCGTCACCGTGAGTACTTTCTCGCAGAAGGCCACATCTTCAAGGATCGGCTGGTTTGGGAAACCGCCGAGTGCCTCGAACAATGACCGTCTGACGAATAAGGCCTGGTCCCCATAGACAATTCGGCTGCGGGTACAACGAAAATTATCCAAGAATGAAATCAGTTTCAGCCGCCAGTCGTCGCCGGAAAACTGGTGCATGAAGCCGCCGGCTTGAACGGACCGGTCAGCCTCCATCTCATTCAGCCGTTGAATGGCTCCTTCCGGCAAGATCGTATCGGCGTGGAGAAAGAGCAGCCACTCGCCGGTTGCCACCTTCGCGCCGGCATTCATCTGGGAGGCACGGCCCTTGGCGGCGTGAAGCGTGAAACGTGACGCGTGACGCGTATCGCACGGAGTATCTGACGGACGGCAGGGCTCATCGGTGGATTCATTAAATCCAAAGGCCTTCACGATCGCAACCGTGCGGTCGGTGCTGCCGCCGTCGACGAGGATCGTCTCAACCTCCCCTGCCTGTGAGAACAACGCCTGGAGCGTCACGGGCAAGGCTTTTTCTTCGTTATAGGCCGGAATGACGACCGAAATCATGCCATGCACCACTCTGGCAGGAACGTGCGTACATCACGCGCCCAGGCGGTTGGATCTTCTCCGATGCTGTCGAACAGAGTGCCGAGATCGAGAACCATGGCCTCGGTCAGGGCCAAATATTGCTGCGCCTGGTGCTGGAGCGTCGGAAGATCGAGGTCTCCTCGCTCGATCGCCTGTTCGAGCCGCCGTCGTCCAAACCCATGGTGGGCTTCTTCTTGATGGAGCAAGATACGTCTCAATCGTCCGAACGGAGCATGCCGTTTGGCCAGCCCCACTTCCATTCTGGTCAGAATTGCCTCCCCCAACCCTTCCAAAATGACCTGTTCGGCAAGAAACGACTCCAGGAGATCGCGACGATCGAGCGCGTCGGTCACGAGTTTTCGGTACTCTTCCAGCGCCGGCAGAAGCGGGGTGTCCCCAAGATGTTTAGGCGCGAGCCAGGCGATCGCGCCTCGAAATACCGTCGCATGGGCCGCTTCTTGTCTCGCTTGGCTTAACAAGAATCTCCGCGAACCATGATCGTCTACCAGTGCCGCTTGGGCCTGGGCGCAGTCGTGGGCCATGCGTTCCCCATGTTCCAGGAACGTCAGCAGCCGGGCAATCGTCACTTTCTCGTCAGGACGCACCAGCATGGGCAGACTCCTTGGGTGGGATCCCGTTCAGTGTCCAATCATAGTCGAGGTACTCGATGCGATACTCCGACTGCATCAGGTCTTGGACCAGCTCAGGATCCGTCACATA
>DASUMN010000056.1:0-4172 GCA_036277675.1 Nitrospira sp.
CTCATGCAGGAGCGACGTGATGGACCTCATGTATTCATGTACGTCGAGGGGCATGTAGACGGTCTTTTCTCCGGTCGAGAGCGCCAGGCCTTGAACCTCAGCCTGCATGCCCGATCCGCCCGCAAGCAGGCATCGTACAGCCAGTGTCACGCCCTTCGGCAGCGACTCCACAAATGCGTGCGCGGCCGTCTCGCTCTCGATGACCGTGGTTTCGGCCTGCTCTGTCTTCGGCGGCTCGTTCGAAGCTTGTAATGATTTCAGCAGTGAGGTGAATTCCAGTTCACGGAGCAGGGCGCTGAGTTGGTCCATATGAGGCGGTGTGATCTGGAACGCGGCTTGGTCGAACTCCACGGGACTGTTCGTCTCAATGGTGGCCAGCTTGCGGCTCAACCGCGCGTTGTCGGCCTGTTCGATCAACAGGGCCTTGGTTCTGGCCGGCGTCACTTCGTCAACTCGGCGCAACAGTTCTTCGATCGTGCCGAATTGCGCGATCAGCTTCATGGCGGTCTTTTCACCGATGCCTTTGACACCGGGAATATTGTCGGTGGCATCGCCCATCAGGCCCATGATTTCGACGACGCGGCCTGGTTCCACACTGAACCGTTCGCGGCATTCGGGTTCACCGAACCACTTGTCTTTGACGGGATCGTAGATGCGAACGTGCGGGGTGAGGAGCTGGAACATGTCTTTATCGCCGGTGACGATCACGACGTCATAACCCGCCCTCTCGGCTTTGCGCGCCAACGTACCGATGAGATCATCAGCTTCGTAGCCGGCCTGGCGAAGCCCCGGAATCGCCAGCGCTTCGACCACGCGATGAATGTAAGGGATCTGCGCTTTCATCCCGTCGGGCATGGGCGGCCGCTGGGCCTTGTACTCCTTGAACTCTTCATGCCGGAGCGTCGGTCCCTTTTCATCGAAGGCCACGGCCAAGCCATCCGGCTGGTGTTCACGGATGATCTTCAACAGCATTGTGGTGAACCCGTAGACGGCGTTGGTTTGCAGGCCTTTGGAGTTGTTGAGCGTGGGGAGGGCGAAGAAGGCGCGATAGATATACGCGCTGCCGTCGATCAGATAGAGGGTCGGTCGGCTCTCGGCTTGCAGCGAGGTCATGGGCATTAGGGGTTCGGTGCGATGATCAACGGGGGCTTGCCGAATTTCTCGCGCATGCCGTTAATCGTATTCAGGACCGCCGGCTGTCCGATCAGCTTGGCTTCGAGCTTGCGTTTGCCGGGAAAGTCCAGCATGGAAATGCCGATCAGCATGGTCAGAATGCCTTGCCCCGGGAGAAACAACATCAGAAATCCGACGAAGAGGAAAATCGCCCCCACAACATTCTTGATGAGATGGCCGAGCACTCGCAGCACCGGGTGATGATCCTCCATCCAGGGGCGAGGGACGCGGATGTCGAAAAAATCCGCCGGTAGCCTGACCAGAATAAATGGGATGGCGATCAGCGACCCGACAAAGAACATGATGGAAAGAACGGTGAGGGTGACCAGCGTGTCGGTCGAGACATACTGTTCGACTGTGGAAAGGAGCCCGTCCATCGGTCGGCATCCTAGCACGGGCTCCTGTACCCCTCAAGGAGAAGGACGCTCACGTCGGAATCGCGGCTCGGTGTTTACGCGGTTGCCAGCGGTGGCTATAATCATCTCGCCTGGAGCTGGCGCATGGATCTTCTCAAGCGGTGCTCGATAGCCATTGGGCTTCTGGCGTGGGGGGCGCTCTGTACCCTCTCTCCCGTTCACGCAGGTGACCAGCCCGCGCCCGGTGATGCCCTTGAGATTGAGATCACCAAGAAAGGGCTCGGCAAACAGGTGGTGATCTCTCAGGGGGCGAAAGAATGGTTCATGTTGATCGATGTGACACCGGAAAATTCCGTCGTCGTTCGGCAGGAGAAAGACCGCGATCAGTACCTGGTCGATGAAAGCGAAACCCACGATCGACCGATGACGCAGGGCGAAGTGGATGCCGCGATCGCCGACTACGTCAACAGCGTGAAGACGCGCGCGAGGCAACGATAATCCCATGCCGCAGCCTCCTAAGTTCGTCATTTTTGCCCATAACGCCACTTACGACAAGCTGCATCAAGTGGCGACGATCGGCATGACCGCGGCGGCGATGGGCAAAGATGTGATCGTGGTTCTGCTCTTCTGGACCATCAAGAAATTAGCGGAGGGCAGGATCGACCAGATTGACTTCCCGCCGGAGTATGCCGGTTCCGCCGAGGAAGTCGCTCGTTTATTGAAAGACAAGAAGGTCCCCAAGATATCGGAGATGTTTCAAGATGCCAAACACGTCGGGAAGTTCAGGCTGATCGCCTGCAGCGCCGGCCTGGAATACATGGGCGTCGAGAGCCAGGCGGTGGAAATGCGCGTCGATGAGGTCATGGGATTGCCAGCCATTCTCAAGCTGACTGAAGAGGCGGAGACGAAGCTGTTCATTTAGCAGGATGGTGAAAAAGCCCGCCAGCTTTGTTCTCGCGTCGCTCAAGCCCTCAACGTATGCAGAGCTATACGCCTCGGGCTTTCGCTCGGTGCGGCCTCGCTGAACGGCCTTTTTGACCATCCTGCGGGATTGGAATCTCGAAAAACTCTCTTCTTCTCCTGCGCTTCACGAGATACGCTTCACGCTTAACGGCTTTTTGTCACGCCCACACGGTTGCAATACTCCGTCAGTTTGCACTGACTGCAGAAAGGCGACACAGGCTGGCAGAGATTTTGGCCGTAAGGGACCAGGAGGTCGTTGAAGGTGATCCAGTAGCGTTTAGGCAGCGTTTTCCGCAAGGCCTGTTCACTCTCATCCGGCGTTTTTGTCTTGATATAGCCCCATCGGTTGCTGATCCGGTGGACATGGATATCGACGCAAATGCCGGGTTTGCCGTAGCCGACCGTCACGACGAGATTGGCTGTTTTTCTCCCGACTCCGGGCAGCGTCAACAGTTCGTCGATGGAATCGGGCACAGTTCCTTTATAGACATCGAGCAGTCGGCGGCAAATCTGGTGGATCGACTTGGCTTTGGTCCGGTAGAAGCCGACGGGGTAGATCGCTCGTTCGATCTTGTTAAGCGGCAGCGTCAACATGGCCGCCGGTGTGCGGGCCAGGGCGAAGAGCCGGTTGCTCGCTTCGTCGGTCGTTTTATCTTTCGTGCGCAGGCTCAGGAGGCAGGAAATCAAAATGAGAAAGGGGTCGCGGTTGGATTCCCGCGCGATGACGCCGACGACCGGTTCTTGCCACCGGCGGATCTCCTGTTTGACGATCCGCATCGCGGCGTGAATCTGGTCCTGACGCATTTGAGGACCGAAGCGAGAACGATGACCTGGGGAAGAGTGAGGGGACTGCGCGGCGGCTCTGCGTGATTATTCTGGCTTCCGTTTCGACAACCACTTCTGACGCCGGCGCTGCGCCTCGCGTTGTTTCGCTTTTTTTCTGACGCTGGGCTTCTCATAGAACCGGCGGCGCTTCAGTTCACGGAACAATCCTTCTCCGGCCAGTTTCTTCTTCGCGACCTTCAGCGCTTTTTCCACATTGTTATTGAAGACTTTGATTTCCATCCGTTCCGACTTTCCACTTTCTCAGGCGGGGCCTGGTTGTATCTAATGACCTGACTCAAATGGCTGCGGAGTGTAACATAGCCCCTTAAGTTCCTCAAGATTTCTTATGGCCCTAGCGATTCTTGCCGACGTCGATATCATAAGTTCTTGATTTAATTGGGCGTTAACAGATGTCGTGTGGAGCCCCGCTTCTGCAGCGGCAATGGCCATGATCATTCCTACGGTCATATCTGAACGGACCGCCCGCTTCACCGATGGGAGGCAGGCATGAATCAACCGTCCAACCGCACAGGCCAATTCGGCGATTTCCATTGGAATTTCGGTAGCCGTGTGGAGCGCCGTCGAAATGGCCTGCGGCCGATGCGGTTCGTGTTTGGGAATTCTATAGGCGCACAAGAGTTGGTTGTAGGCGTCGGCATCATCCTGGATCAGTTGGCGCAGCCGATGTTGCATCTGGGTCAGGTTTTGTTCTGACTCAGTGTCGCCTCCAAGACGAGCGCCCATGAGACCCAACGACGCGGCCAATGCGCCGGCCAAAGCCGCGACACTGCCTCCGGCGGGAGTCGGTTCGGTGGCGGCCACTGCGTCGAGAAAATCAGCAAGGGGCGGGTCCAC
>DASUMN010000057.1:0-9413 GCA_036277675.1 Nitrospira sp.
GTCATTGTCAAGGAGTAGGCGCAAGGGAAAAAGACGGCCGGTGTCGTGCGGGCGCACAGACACCATGATGGAACAGTATTGATTGCCTGCCGATCGAGCGAATGCGTGCATCTGAACAACTCGACCCTTGGCGATCACTCCTCGGCCGCATATTCCGCAAGGTCAAGGTTCGCTTCTGCAACCGACTCGACAAGATTTGCGGACGTGAGGGGCGACCACATCCTCGTGTATCCGTGCAAATGTTCTCCCTCTGTGATTTCCAGTTGGGGGACGGGCGAGGCTCGATTTTCGGCGGATGAATTCTCCAAATGTGAGCGCTTTTGAACAGATTGTACTCCGTTGAATTGCTAGAGTTTATGTGAGTGAAGACAGTAATGGGCCTAAGTCCAAAAGGAGGAAACCATGAGATATTCCGCTATCGCGATGCTCGTGTTTGTCATGGGAGTTGGGGCTGGTTGCGCAATAACCGACACCGCTAGTGATTTACGCGGCATCAAAGGGATGGACGGCGACAAGCTGACGCACATCAACACGAGGAACTACGCAGTTCACCTGTTCATGACTAAACCGCTCATTGGAGACGCCACACTGAACACGACGGTTCAGCATTTTGCGGATGAGGCCAAAAAACATGGTGCAACGAAGGTGCGAATCGTGCAATCGGACGAGTCGGTCATGTGGTATTTCCCCCCGATCTTGGGGTTCATCTTCACCCCGGTATACTCCAGCGTAGCGGGCGATGCGTTGCTTCCTTAGAGGGGGCACTGAGCAAGCCCTGGTTTTACAGATATGTGAAAGGGAGCCCAAGACCCGCGAGAGAGGTGTCCTGTGGGGAAGAAGCACAGGTGGCCTGCCGTGAGGAAAGTAGAAGAATCCCGTCTGAGATGTGACCGAGGTCAAGAATGACGCGGTAAACTCGATGGCATAGCTGCAGCGTCACCCACAAGTGGAGATCAAGGTGTGAGTCAAGTCGACTCAAATCAGTGTGTGGCCGTGGAACGGGCTGAAGAGGCGCCACCGGTGGCGCCTCTTCAGGGTATGGCTGTGTCCACCGCCCCAGCGATTCGCACGGAGTACGTGGAGCTCTCACGTATCGAAACACTGTTGAAGGCCTCACCTTCCAGCTTCTTGGGTATCGTCCGTCATGACCGGAATCTTGAAGAGTCCCGTGACTTCGGTTCTTGCCCGGTGGTCTGCCTCGATCTGCCGCAGTTCAATGGGCCTCCTATCGCTGAGTTGTGGACAAGCAGCATGCCGGTCAACTATTGCCAGATCGAGGGAATTCACTGCGCCATGAACGATGACGTGCTCTTTGGCGCAGTGCACTCAGAAGAAAGCCCGGGCGCCCTGCTGGATACTGTGACCCACCGTGCCTACCGACACCTCCTTGTCCAGGCTCGTACTCTGGGATACCCGCATTTGTTGCGGGTGTGGAATTACTTTTCCCGCATCAACGGTGAATTCGACGGGCTGGAACGGTACCAGCGCTTCTGTGCCGGTCGCCATCAGGCGCTGGCCGAGGGCCTTGCGGACTTTCCTCGAACCCTGCCCGCGGGAACTGCTGTTGGGACGATGTCCGGCCCGTTGAAGATCCATTTTCTCGCAGCGAGGCAGCCTGGAACGCATGTTGAAAATCCTCGGCAGATGCGCGCGTACGAGTATCCCCGTGTCTATGGTCCGCACAGCCCGTCGTTTGCGAGAGCCACCTTGCGGCTATCTACTTTCGGGTCCCGCCTGTTCATCGCCGGCACGGCGAGCGTGGTCGGTCACGTGAGTAAACACATCGGCGAGCCTCATCAACAGACCATGGAAATCATCCAAAACCTGAATGCGTTGATTACCCATACGGAGCAGCGGCACGGTCTCACTCGCAGACAGTGGTATGGACAGGCGCTCTTTAAGGTTTACATTCGACATCCGGAACACTTTGTGACGGTCCGCGACATCCTCGAGGAGCAACTCCCCTCCCACGCTCAGGTTCTGTATCTCCAAGGAGAGATGTGCCGAAGGGAGTTATTAGTGGAGATCGAGGGTGTTCTGACTCAAGAAAGACTATCGGCGTGAGCCAGACGGTGTCACCGACCCGTCTTTGTCTCCAACAACCTGCGACATCCCAGCATGAGCCTGATACCGTCAAGAGGGGGTAAGTTCGGTCAGGAGGGAATTGCCGGGATCGCGACTTCTGGCGGCGCCGGCGCGATGCCGGCAGGAGGTGCACAGGATGCGACGCGCCAGCCGGTTGACGTCAACCGGGAGTTCTATGATGCGCTCTGGTCGGCTGGCTATGTCGTTCCCCCGCAGCGCTTCAACACCTGGCCGCTGCTCTCTGCGCTTGCAGCTTCCGCACCGGTGCGGCTCGAGATCGGCCCGGGCCTGCATCCGCGGCTCCCCATCGCTGGTACGTTCTTTGTCGACATCAGCCAACCGGCTCTCTCTCGTCTGAATGCTAATGGCGGACTAGCAGTGCTCGGTGAGCTCACCGCCCTGCCGTTTCCCGACCGCAGTTGTGACTTGCTTTGCGCCTTCGACATTGTCGAGCACATTGAGGATGATCGGCAGGCCTTCCGCGAGCTCGGCCGGGTGGCCAAGGACGATGCAACGGTCATCTTCTCGGTACCCCTGTATCCCGCGTGCTGGAGCGCCTTCGACGCGCTCGTGGGTCACGTTCGACGCTATGCCCCCGTCGATCTCCTGACGATCCTTGGAGAGCATTCCCTTATGCTGGAACAGAGCGCGGTCTTCGGCATGCAGCCCCGGAGTCGACGGCTCCTCGACTTCGCCGTGTGGGGCCTGAATCACCGGCGGGCACAAGCCATGCGTTGGTACAACGGGTTCATTCTACCTCTCGGGTTGTTTCTGCAGAGGCGCCTCGCCTGGGCGCCCAACCTGATCGATGGCAAGAATGTGGACGAGCTCCTGCTCGTCTGCCGGCGTGGTGGCCGTCACCAATGTAAGGTCACCGCTGAGGGCGATCGGAATGAAGCTCAAGGAAGTCCCTGACATGGTCAGGAAGATAGGGTAGAGAACAAAGAGCCCTTCTATAAGAAGATGCGGGCTGAGCCGGATGAGATGCGAGCCAAGATTGACGCATTGAAGGTGAGTAAAACGTCAGACAAAGCGAAGGCCGAGATGCAAAAGAAGGCCGAACAACTGGAGCCGCACAATCAGCACGGGACTTTGGTACGGGCTCCCTCTGAGCAGTCCAATGGATCGCCATGCGTCCACCACATGCGCGCAGAAACCTTCCTGCAATGGCACTTCACCATCGATGTGGACTGGGTTCCCGGGTCCGAGGTCGGGCTGGAAGGCTTGCTGGATTTCTGTGATCGATGGAAGCTCAAGGCTACGATTTTTGTGACCGGGCGGTTTGCGGAGAATTATGCGGATTTGATCAGGGAGTGTCGGCGGCGGGGGCACGAACTCGGCACGCACGGGTGGGAACACGGCAGCCTCGAAGAAGACGAGGATTTCAGGTCTGCCAGCTATGACCAGCAGCGAACATGGATCCGGCTGGCTACGGATGCCGTGGAGAAAGCCTCAGGGGTTCGCCCAGTCGTTTTCCGCGCACCTAACTTGTGGGTGAGCGAAACCACCTTGCGCGCGCTCGAGGACGAGGGATACAGCTACGACTCATCTGTGCCGGCGAGGCGATTTGATTGCGGTTTCGGGCGGGTCCATTACCTAAAATACTTCCGTGCTCCGAGTGAGCCGTATCGTCCCTCATTAAGCCACCTCCGCCTGCCGGGAGAGAGTTTGATCATTGAGATGGCTCCCTCGGCGTTCCTGCTCCCCATCAACATGGCCACGCTCCGGGTGCTCGGCCTGCCGCTGATGAAGTGGATGGTCCACCGGATTTCCCAACGTGCTTCGCGGCTGGTGTTTTATTGCCATCCCTACGAATTTGTGCATGCGAAACGGCAATCCTTCCCACGCTATGTGTCCAAATTGAACATGCAGAGCATGAGACCGGAGAACTTCATCCTCCTTGACGCATTCGTGGAACACATGATGTGCCAGGGATATTATTCCACTCTGTGTGAGAACTCGTTGGGCCAGCAGCATGATTCAAAATACGAGGCGCGTGCCCCTCGACGCCTGGGATCGTGGATACGCACACGATAGGCCTGGTATCTGTCAACGGAGCGAGCGGTAGAGCCCAATCGGGTACATTCCCCTGGACATGAGTTTCCACCCCACCATGCCGGTGATGCGGGTGATATCAAGCAAAGGGTGAAAATGGCTCGCTCGCGATCCGGAATGGCGCAAGGCTTCAATAGGAACGGCCAGGCTTCGATGCCCTGAACGCGCGGCCTCGATCAGAATTTCGCTTTCGAAGACGAAGCTTCTGGTTTTCCCGTGCGCGATCTTCACATGACTCAACAGTGTCGACGGATAGACACGAAAGCCAGATTGACTATCTGCCAATGAATAGCCTGCAGCCCAGGAGATCCAGAAGTCGGCCACTCGGTTGGCGAGGTAGCGCAAGAAGGCTGCACGCCGTTGATCTCGACGGCGCGCGCCGATGATTATGTGATGAGGATACGAGGCAGCTTGAGCGAGCAGTCTTGGAATCTCCTCCGGCGCATGCTGACCATCGCCATCCAGCGTCACGACAGCGGAGGCTCCGGCAGCCAACGCCTGCTGGAAGCCACGCCACAGGCTCGCGGCCTTCCCACGGTTTGTCGGATTGTGCAATACCGCCACGGGCAATCCACTCAGGGCCTCTGCCGTGCCATCGGTAGATCCATCGTCTACGACAATCACGTTCTTGATCTGTCGGATCGCCCGCGATGCGACGTCTCTAATCGTGGCGACTTCGTTATAGGCGGGGATTACAACGCAGTACGAGTCCATGGAGTTGTCCTTCGAATGTGAAGGGAGGCGTGCGATTACCTCTTGCGGCCGATCAATTGGCCGGAATAGAGCTGGCCTTCTCGACAACCAGAATCCGACCAGTGCGCAAAGTTCTGTAACGAGCCGGCTCACTGCGCACTCCGCTGTGCGCCGTTCAGCAGAGCGCCCTAAGTGGTTGTCGTGCCGGAGGGAGCTTCTCACGTCCGGGCCCGCTGCAGCCGCATGCAGGCCACAGGCATCATCCCGCTGCTTGACCGCATCCAACAGGCTCATCGCGCCGTGATGCGGAATCAATCCGCCGAGAGCGGCGTTACTGAGGATCGGCATGGTATGACCCGGATCAACAGGCGTAGGTCTCCCAAATACTCAAGGCGGACCAGGATGTCGCACTGCCCGGCGATAGCGGCCAGAAGCGGCAACGACCGCGCGGCTTGATTTCCGTTCCGGAGCGCTTCGAGTCGTGGATCGGCCATGCTCGTTGCGTCCTCAGAGAGGTCATCGGAAAGAGCAAGGTCGAGCTGGGCGAAGTTAGCCAGCGCAGGAGTTCGTGTCAACAACAGCGCGGTGGCGAATCCTCCTTGGAGGGGTCGTGCAGCATAGAGAGGAGGGGGAGACAAAAGATCGTAAGCTACCAGGAGTATAGGCCGTTCCTCGATCTGTGCATACGCTGCCGCCTCCAGCATGGCGGCGCAGAAGGACGAATCATAACAAGCCAGCACGGTCGACGATTGCTGTGAGCCCGTGGCAATGCCCCAGTAGCCGGATGCGGCATTATGGACGGAGTGACGGAATAGGGTAGGTGAAATTGTCCGGTGCGGCGTGGTGAGTTCCGTGCAGAGACGATCCAGGGCACCGGTTTCGCCATCGGAGGACGCGAAGACGGACGCTACCTCGCGCGCATCCGCCTCACCCTGCTGTATGACCTCCTGAGCCACCTCGACGGCCCAACGCACTGTCTCGCTGCTGCGCCTCTGTTCGTTCGGCGGCAGCACGCCGTTGCTCGGCCTAGGCCGTGCGGTTACACACCAAGGGCGCTCACCGGTTAGCACGGCCCGGCTTCCGGCCCAACCAGGGAGCCCCGGCCCCAACGCGCTGATCCCGCTCACATATAATGTCATGAGACCGTCCCGAAAATTAAGCTGCAGTTATTGCCGCCAAACCCGAAGCTATTGCTCAACACCCGTTGCACCGGCTGCTCCCCGTTCTCCAGCAGCACGTGACATTTCAAGCTGGGATCGAGTCGAGTCGTGTTCACCGTTCCGGGGACAAAGCTGCGCGTGAGACAGAGCGCGGCAATCACCGCTCCCGTGACTCCCGCTGCCCCCAATGTATGTCCCGTCCATCCTTTGGTCGAGCTGCAGGGGGTCGAGGGACCGAATACCGAATGGACGGCCGCATCTTCAATGCTGTCATTCGCCATGGTCGCGGTGCCGTGCAGATGAATGTAATCGATGTCTGCGGCGGTGAGCCCGCTCCGCAGCAAGGCTGCTTGCATCGCCCTGATCGCTCCGGTTCCTTCCGGATGGGGCTGCGACATATGATACCCGTCGCAACTTTCCCCGTAGCCCGATAACGCCACGGCTCCAGGCTGATCCGCGTGCTCGGATTTTTCCAGTAACGCAAAGCCGGCCGACTCACCCAACGTCAGTCCGTCGCGGTCCTCATCGCACGGACGG
Source organism: Nitrospira sp. (assembly GCA_036277675.1). GTDB lineage: Bacteria > Nitrospirota > Nitrospiria > Nitrospirales > Nitrospiraceae > Nitrospira_D. The sequence goes on from DASUMN010000057.1 coordinate 6,531, forward strand.
CAGGGACTGCGCGACATCAGCTGCAACGACGCGAATCCGTACAGAGTCGTCAGACAGAGGCTGTCTACACCGCCGACCACCGCCGCATCGCAGAATCCGGCTTCGATGAATCGCGCCGCCGTCGCAAACGCCTTTGCGCTGGACGAGCAGGCCGTGGAGATGACCATCGCCGGCCCCCGCAGCCCCAGGTAGGTGCGCACGAAATGCGCGGCGGAAAACATGTTGTGGGTATATCGATGGGACGTCAAGTAGGACGACGGCAAGGCGCCGCTTGCCGGGTCACGGCGGCAATACGCATGTTCTGTCTCCAGGATGCCCGAGGTGCTCGAACCGACGACCACGGCCACGCGGTGGGCGCCGTAGCGTTCCCGGGCTTCAATTGCAGCTTGAGTGAACCCATCCTGCTGAAGCCCGAGAAGCGCGAGCCGATTATTCCGGCAGTCGAACTGCTCCAATTGTGTTGATGCTGAACCGCCGCCGAATGACATGTTCTCCACATCATCGACCCGGCCGATATACGTGATGATCTCCACATCTTCGAAGTCGCAGGGACGCAGAGCGGAGCGCCGATTCCGCAATGCCCGATAGGTTTCATCAAGGCCTTTCCCCAGCGGTGAGACGAGGGTATAGCGGGTGAGAATCAGGGGGGCCATCGCTCTGGTCGCAACCGATCGACCGTGTGGGACTGGGGCTCGGCTGCCCTGAGTGCCATACGGGACATTATCGACGGCCTGATTTGGGCAGTGATCGTCACTGCGGAGGGACCCGTTTTTCTTTGTGTGGTCATCAACCAACCCCTGTGCCATTGCAGACAACCCTCCACGCTGTCGATTAAGCTGGCTCACTTAAAAATTAACAGGTTGCAGAGCGTTCATCTGTTCAAAATTGCTCATTGGGGGGCACGGAGAGAAGAGGTGATTTGTGAAGCGGCTCCGCAAGGATCGAGGCAATGGATACTAGCGCAACGCCTGGCATGAACCGACAGTTCAAGAATTGGGGCAGCAGTCTCAGTAACCAGCTTACCGTTGCTCTTCCCAAAAGTCGTAAAAGTTGAACCAATTGTCCGCAGCCAGGCGGCAGTAGTGTTCCAAGCGGTCGGCGTAGCGCTGGGTCCATTGCTGAACCTCCCGGTCTCGATGCCGCCGGTCGATCAGCACCTCTTCGGCGAACAACTCGAAATGGACTTCGTAGCGATTCCTTCCGCGGTAGAGCCCGAAGAAAAGAATGACCGGCACCTTTAAAAGGCTCGCGAGCCACATGGTTCCAGCAGGAAATCTTGCAGGCTGGCCGAAGAATGTGCAGGGCGTGGCCCGATCTTGTTTCAAAAGACGATCCGCGAGAACTCCGACCACCCCTCCGCGGTCCAGACACTCCTTGACGCGCAACATCGTGTCCAGCGAGCCGGTCTGTATGACCGTATCGGCGACCATTTGATTCAAGTCACGGAAGTTGTCGCGGATCATGGGTGTATTGTGCTCGTACATCAGGACCTTGATTTCGGCATCCTTCAAGGTCAATCCGATGGTCCGTACGATCTCGAAGCTTCCCAGATGCGAACCGAGCAGGATACATCCTTGGCCACGAGCCAAGCGGTCGTTGAGCACGTTGAGTCCCCGGATATCGACGGCAAAGTTGCTGCTTTCCCCGGCTAGAAGATAGGTGCGATCAAGGAGCGTCGATGCGAAATAATGGTACTGCCGATACAGATCTCGCCAGCCGATCGGGCGTCCCAGCGCTCGTATCAAGAAGGGTTGGATGGCACGACGTGCTTGCCCTGAAAACACCAGGTAATAGACGCAGATCGGATAGAGCAAGGCGCGAGCGGCAGGACGTCCGACGGATAATGCCATCCAGATCATGAAGCGCCATGCGATTCGGGAGCCATGCTCCCGTTGTCCCAACCACCCCTTGCTCATGAGTCACCTGTGGCATAAAAGGGAAGCGGTCCTCGAACCAATGCAACGGCGAACCCAACCAGGAGGTGATAGCGGTCATCCGCTAAGTTAATGACCGTGGGCGTTTCGGGAAGCAGCTCAGCAAGGGCTCCCATGTCCGAAAGAAAAGCGCGATAGGTAATCGCACGGCCGTTTTCCCAGGCCAACGCTCTGTCCGTGTGGTAGGGGCCGAGCAACGCGGCGGTGGTCATAGTGCTACTTGCTGCTCCTTCGTGCGATGGTTTTCGATTGACTGACAAGGTGAACGGAGTGAGGCAACGGTGACGAACGTTTCCGGATCATCTGAACGTATCTTGCACCCATAGCTTTGAGCCATCATGAGCAACAGATTGAGCGCGTCGATCGAATCAAGGCCAAGACTTTCGTTGAAAAGCGGCTCTTCTGGCTGAATTTGCACGGAATCGATGTTTAAATTAACCGCCTGTACGATGAGTCTCGCAACGTCCGCTTCCAGTGGTGAGAGGTCGAACACGGAATTGTCATCCCATGTCTGGGGTGGCCCCTCAGAAGTCATTGCACCGAACCATCCTTTTCATTCAATCCGCACGTTGTTAATCAACAATATCCCACGAACCAATTCTCGTTGACTGGGAAGAAGTCGCTGGTGAGCGGAATATTCTCGAGACCCTCCTCTAACCGCCAGGTTAGAAGTGTACGGAACCTCACCGTATCGATCAGGGGCTTTCATAACCGATTCCAGCCAAAACCCAGGTTGGCTGGCGGCGATGTTAAGGGCGAAAACTTTACGACACTATTCCCACGCTAGACTAAGGTAACAGGTCTGTCGCTTGCCGACTGGTCAGAATTGCTCACAGCGACCTGTCACGAAGGATGGTCTCAGCTTCCATGTGGGGCCAGCCTGTCCTTCCTGCCACTTAAATTTCTTCTCCACTGAGCAATTGTGACCAGACGGGCAGCGGGGTCTCGG
>DASUMN010000058.1:0-12744 GCA_036277675.1 Nitrospira sp.
GTCCCTCAAATGGAACAGGACGAACGGGACTTTCTCCCGGTCGGCGGGGAAAAGATCACCGCCGTCATCGCCGCTGCCGGATTCGAAAAGCAGTTGCTGCCGCTGATCGAGGACAAGCCGAAGTGCCTGCTCGACATCAAAGGGAAAACCATTCTGGACCGCCAGGTGACCGCGCTCAACGACTGCAGCATCAAAGAGATTGCCCTCGTGCGCGGGTACAAGAAAGAAGCCATCACGCTGCCCAATATCCGCTATTACGACAACGACCGATATGAGAGCACCGGTGAGGCGTTTTCCCTCTTCTGCGCCGAGAATGAGCTGAAGGGCCGAGCCATCATTCTTTACGGCGACATTATTTTCGACACAGCGGTACTTGAAAAATTGCTTAAGAGCCCTGCCGACATTGCGCTCGTCGTCGATCTTGCGTGGCTCGATCAGGAACAGCGGAACCTGCCGACCCATCTGAACCCGGACCTTGTCTCACTGGCAGATCCACCCGGCAAGACTCATGTATCGCGCTTCGTGATGCCGGAGGGCGAGCATCGAATTGTCAAAATCGGCCAACAGATTCCGCGAGAACAGGCCCATGGAGAATTCATCGGCATGGCCATGTTCTCCGAAAAGGGTACACAGGCCCTCCGAGACTCTTACCGTGCGGCACAGGAGAAATACAAAACGGCCGGCTTCCACGAGGCCGGCAGCTTCGTCAAAGCCTCATTCACCGACATGATCCAGGAACTCATCGACCGGGGCCACCGGGTCGATGCCGTGCCGATCTTCAAAGGCTGGATGGAAGTCGATTCCTTTGAGGAATACCAGAAAGCCTGGGCCAAAATCCGGCAGTAGCCCTCCTCTCCCTCTCATTGTTTCTCTATCTTTCGAATCGTCGCTGTTCACTGGAATCTCCAGAATGTTTGCCTTCAGAGAAGTGCGCATGCTAACTTCACGGTTAGTAATCACTTACTTACCATGAAGCGATCCCGCACTACGTCACCTCGTTCGTCGCGAGTCTCAGGCCCCGAGCGTCAGGCCAACCTGATCGGGACCGCAGCCTCCCTGTTCGCCTCCAACGGTTTCGAGGGGACAACGACTAAGGAAATCGCGAAGGCAGCCGGTGTGAGTGAAGCCCTGCTCTTCAAACATTTTCCCACCAAGCGCGCGCTCTATGCCGCCATTCTTGAGGATAAGGCGCACTATGCGGGGCTGCGGGAAGCCGCGGAAGAAGCCGCACGGAACAACGACGATGCCCGGCTGTTCACACTGTTGGCCGGCTCTCGCATCAGAAAAGGGGCGGACCCGACGCTGCTCCGGCTCCTGCTCTTCAGCGCCTTGGAAGGCCACGAGCTGTCCGATATGTTTTTCCGGCGGCAATACAGCATGTTCTACGACTTGCTGGCACACTACATCGGCCGGCGGATCGAGGACGGCGCCTTTCGTCCGGTCGATCCGCGGCTGGCCGCCAGAGCTTTCTTCGGAATCATCGTCCACCACAGGCTTCTGCACGACATCTTCGGGCTGCCTATGCATCGGACCCACGAGGAAACCGTGACCGAATATGTGTCGCTGTTTCTCAACGGCCTTGTTCAACCTACGACTCTGACTGGACAGACGCACGCATGAACCGCGTCATACGACATCCGTTCGTCACCCTGGGGGTCATACTCGTGATCGCCGTTGCCGCCTTGGTGGCCTTCCGCCTGGCCACCGGCGACAAACCCGACCAGCGCAAACCCCGCCTCATCACGGTGGGTACCGTGTCGCCCGTTAAAGAAGATCTCGACATCCGCCTCACCTTTACGGCGGATGTGACCCCCAACCAAGTCGTCAACCTGTTCTCGCGCGTGGACGGTTATATCGCCAAGCTGCACGCGGACAAAGGTGATTTCGTGAAACGCGGCCAGCTGCTGATCGAAATCGACCATACGGATTATCAGCACGCCGTCGATCAGGCGAAAGCCAACCTCGCCTCGGCCCATGCCAAAGTGGCCCAGCAGCAGGCGGCCCTCCGGCACGCGGCGCTCACACTCGATCGCATGAAGGCCCTGATCAAAGACCAGTTTGTCTCGCAGCAGGATCTGGACAATGCGCAAGTCACGTTCGACGCCGCCGTGGCCGTGCTGGATTCGCTGCATGCGCAAGTCACGCAGATGGAAGTCGCCCTCGCGCAGGCGGAAACCAACCTGGCTTACTCGTACATTCGAGCCCCGTTTGCCGGTTATGTCGCCGAGCGGAATCTGGACACCGGAGCCTACGTCACCGGCACCACCGCCAGCACCTCCACGATGTCGCGTGGGATGTTGAGCGTGCATGACATCGACACGGTTCGGGTATTGATCGAAGTCGTCGAGAAAGACATCCCGCTGATCACGATTGGGCAGAAAGCCGAATTACGGGCCGAAGCCTATCCCGACCAGGTGTTCGAAGGAACCGTGACGCGTATCGTTCAAGCGCTGAATCGCGCAACCCGCACCATGACAGTGGAAATCGACTTACCGAACAAGGATCGCCGGTTAAAAGGGGGCATGTTCGCCCGCGTCGAAGTGATGGTGGGCACCCATCGCGACGCCGTGCAAATTCCTATCGATGCGGTCAGCCGGCTGGAGGAAGCGCAATACGTCTTCGTCGTTCGCGATGGGAAGGCCCAGCGGGTCAACGTCGAGATCGGCGCCCGCAAAGACAACCGTGTTGAAATCGTCAAAGGCCTGTCCGGCGACGAAGCAGTCATCGTGTCCGGTAAAGACCTCGTGCACGACGGCACCTCGGTCCAGGCACAACCCCTTCCGAAGTCATGAGTGTTGAGTCCTGAGTGCCTGGCTAACTGACGGAGAAAGCAGAACGTGATTCATGTTGGCGTGCATCCGATGATCGTCCACTCGGCACTCAGCACTCACCCCTCAGCACTGGCTTTATGTGGCTGACACTGCTCGCATTACGCAATCGCATCGGCATTTTGATGCTGTCGCTCGCAATGGTGGTGCTGGGCCTCACGTCACTCCAGCGGCTGCCGATCGATCTGTTTCCACAGATCCAAATACCGGTCGCCTTCGTCGGGGTTATCTATAAAGGTGCCCCACCGCTCGACATCGAGCAAAGCGTCGTCTACCCGATCGAGAAAGCCGTCAGTTCCGCCTCGAATGTGGAACACGTCGAATCGTTCTCCAAGCAAGGGCTCGGCGCGGTCCAGATCTGGTTCAACTGGGGAGCCGACATCAACGTCGGGCAAATGGAGGTCATGCAGCGCATCACGCAGATTCTGAACAGCCTCCCACCCGGCATTTTGCAGCCCTTCATCGTGAAGTTCGATGTCTCCAATATACCCGTCTCTTTTGTCACCGTGTCGAGCGAGGATCTGGACGAGCGCGCGCTCTACGATCTGGCCTACAACACGATCGCCCCTCAAATCGAACAGATCGCCAATGTGGCCGCCGCCACCGTGGAGGGAGGGAAAATTCGGCAAATCAACGTCAGCCTCGATCCGGCGCTCCTCAGCGCCCGAGGCCTCTCGATCCTCGACGTGGTGAACGCGGTCAAGGCCGCCAACGTCATTCTGCCCTCCGGCAACATCAAGGCCGGCAATCTCGACTACAATGTGTTCACCAACAACCAGTTCAAGACCGTCGAGCCGATTCACGACGTGATCGTCAAGCTCGACCGCCAGGGCAATCCCATTCGAGTCCGCGACGTCGGAACGGTCGCCGACTCCTCCGACATCCAGACGAACATCGTTCGCACCGACGGAGCCAGAGCCGTTCTCCTGCGCGTGAACAAACAGCCGACCGCCAACACGGTGGAGGTCGTGGATGCGCTGCGCGCTGCGCTCCCACGTATGATCGGCATCCCGCCGGGCGTCACACTTGGCATTTCGTTCGACCAATCCATCTACATCCGGCAGTCCATCCGGAATCTGTTCGAACAGGCCCTGCATGGCTCGCTCCTGGCCGCAGCCGTCATTCTCGTCTTTCTGCGTAATCTCACGAGCACAATGATCATCTCCGTCTCCATTCCCCTGTCCATCCTCGTGACCTTTATCGTGCTGTATTTGAGCGGACAGACACTGAACGTGTTTACGCTGGGAGGCCTCGCGCTCGGCATCGGCCGTCTCGTCGACGATTCCATCGTGGAGCTGGAAAATATCCAGCGTCACTTGAACACCGGTGCGCGGCGCTGGGACGCGATCTTGGAGGCCGCCCGCGAGGTGGCCATGCCGATTTTTGCCTCGACGGTGACGACCGTCGTCGTGTTTCTCCCGATGTTCTTCATCGTCGGCATTACCCGTCTCCTACTGATTCCCTTGACGATCACGATCGCCATCGCGCTGTTCACGTCGTTTTTTATCTCACGCACGGTTACACCGGCGCTCTGCTACAAGTTTTTGAAACCCGAGCAGGACACCCATCGCGCCATGCCTCGCTGGTTCGTCGGGATGATGGACTGGAGCCGCGCGCGCTATGACGCGCTCGATAAGGGGTATGAGGACTCGTTGCGGTGGGTCTTGGGGCATCGCCGGATCTTCATCGCGGCCGTCCTGCTGATCTTCTCCGGCTCGCTCATGCTGGTGCCTTTGATCGGGACAGAATTTTTGCCGGTGTCGGACGAGAGCCAATTCCGTATTGTCCTGCGCGCGCCGGTCGGCCAGCGTGTCGAAAAAACCGAGCAGCAGGTCGCCGAGGTCGAGCGTGTCCTCCGGGAACAGATCCCCCCCGACGAATTGGAGACCATCGTGTCGAGTACGGGAGTGCTGTCGCAAGGCCGGGGGTCCCTCTTCAACCCCAACACCGGCCCCCATACCTCGTCGATCCAGGTCTATCTGGTGCCGCCCGACAAACGAAACAGGACCCAGGTGCAGGTCATGAACGAGGTGCGGCCGAACATCATCAAGCTGTTCCCCGGCGTCGCGATGTTCTTCGATCCGGGAGGGCTCGTGAAACGGGTCACCAGTTTCGGCTCACAGAAAGCCGTTGATGTGGAGATCTACGGATACGATTTTGAAGCGGCGCGGGGTGTGATCGCCCAAGTCAAGGACATCATGGAACAGATCCCCGGCTTGGCCGATGTCGAACCGAGCCGGGAGGAAAATTATCCGGAAGTCAACGTCACGGTCGACCGGGAGAAGGCGGCGCTGCTCGGAATCAGCGAAGCGGACGTGGCCAATACGGTGCTGTATTCCCTCAACGGCAACGGCCAAACCGATCCCATCATCTATACCGACCCGCAGAACGGCAATGAATACTTCATCAGCGCCTGGCTGGACGAACAACACCGGAAGGATCTCACCGACTTGGAGAATATTCTGTTGACCACCAAATCCGGAGAGCCGGTGCTGCTGAAGAGCGTGGCCTCGCTCAAATTGAACGCCGGCCCGGTGAAGATTGATCGGAAGTATTTTCAGCGCGTGATCCACATCACGGCCAACCCGACGACCCGTCCGCTTGGCGACATCGCCGATGACCTGGAATCGGCCTTCGCGACACTCCAACTGCCGACGGGCTTCAGCATCAAACTAGCCGGCCAGATTCAGCAACAGCGGGAAACATTCCACGGCCTGCTGTTCGCCACCGCCCTGGCGCTGATGCTCGTGTACATGGTGATGGCCGCCCAATTCAAATCACTCGTCGATCCCTTCATCATCATGTTCGCTGTACCGATGGGATTTCCCGGTGTCATCCTCATCCTGTTCCTCACCGACACGACCCTCTCCACGAGCTCCATGATGGGCATCATCATGATGTTCGGCATCGTCGTGTCGAACGGCGTCTTGCTGGTCGACTACACGAACGTGCTGCGCCGCAAGGGCCGGCTGCTGCTCGACGCCGTGGTTACCGCCTCACGGACCCGCCTCAGACCGATCCTCATGACCTCGCTGGCGACGGTTTTCGGCTTGATCCCCATGGCCATCGGCTTCGGAACCGGAGGAGAAACCAATGCGCCGCTCGCGCGGGCGGTGGTGGGCGGTCTGAGCGTCTCCACGCTCCTGACGCTGTTCTTGATCCCGACGATGTACGTCATCTTGGAAGAACGGATTCGACGAACACTGGAAGACAGGCATGAGGATGAAGGGGCTCCACCCGCCAGGACAGCGGGTGCAACGAACTAGCAGGCCTCTTCTCTACCGGCCGATGCCCGGAAACAACGACTTCAACCGCATGGCCAAGCTGATATCGCCGTCGATCTGCACACGCCCAGACATCGCCATCGCCATGCCGCTGATCTGGCCGTTGAGCAGCCTGATGCAATCGTCTCCGTCCATCGAAAGCGTCACATGCGGATCGGTATGGACGCCCTCTTTCATCGCACAGGTCCCGTCGTGGACCAGCAGGTGATACTGTCCTCCGCGCGCTCCTCGTAAATCGAATTGATAGACCGCGTCGAGATCCTCGGCCGCGTCCTTATCGAGCATGGACGGAAGGGACTCCAGCCACTCTTTGGGGGTTGTCGGTTTCATGTGGGATTACGCCGGTGAGGCACAGCTGAAGCAGCAGGGGCCGCGGGATCACGGCCCCTACCGGTTCACATGCGGGCGACCGCCTCAGTACCGAAGTGTTGCCGTGGCTGTGCTTCGACGGGCGCCGAAAAATTCCTTCGAGAAGGATTCGACGACCGCCGGGTCATATCCTTTGCAACTGAAGATGTCGAGATAGGCGTTGTTGGTGTCATTGGCGAAATGGCCGCTGATCAGCGACGTCGAGATCAGCTGCACCATGGAATACCCGGCGACGCGACCTTCACCGAAATCGACGACCTGGCATTCGCCGAAACGCTTCATGCCGATCAGCTCGCAGAGTTCGACGACATACCGCTTGATGTAATCGGCGTCACGAATCGAATCGGGGTTGCAATCCTGGAGGTCGACGGCGGTGCAGAGTCCCCATGCCTTACCTTCGCCCACCATCTCCTTGGCAGGGAGCGAAGCAGCCACGGGGGCGTTGGTTGGAAAGATCGCGGACTCGGAACTAGCCGAGATACTCATAGAGGTTAGTACCTTTCTGTGAGAGGGTTAGGACAACGGACGACATTGCTGATTGGCTGCACTATACCACGATTTTGAAATGACGCACGGCCGGCGACAAGAATATTTTCATCCGGGATTCGTCGACTTGCGCACGCGCTCTCGGTTGACAAGGTTTGCGGCGCTCGGAGACAATGTCAACCATGACCGCACCTCACCACGCCTCCCCGACCGACCTCCCCGACCGGCTCTGCACCTGGTGCCGCGTTCCGATGAAGAAGCGCCTGGTCGGTGGCAACCAGTTCGTCCATTACACCTGCCCGAAGTGCATCTTTCAGCACACGACCAGACTCGGACTCAAACCGGTCGCGCCTAAACACTGACCGCACTACTGTTTCGGGTGCTCCTGATACAGGACTTATAGCGTCCCGCCGACCAGCCGCCGGATCTCTTCCATCCGTTTGCGATTGACGCCAAGATCGCCGTAACCGGTCCTGGACGCCGAACGGAAATGCAGCGTCTTGGTCGCGTCGTCGAAAACAAACTCCACGTCGTCCACGAAGCGGAACAAGAGACTGGTGAACTCATAATGCAGGTAGGACTCGTCTTCTTCAACGAGGGCAACGCGGGGCAGCGAACGAATAGCCTGCTTCAGAGCCTCTTTCGCCTCAGCCCTCGCCTTCCGGTAGCGAATGGGTTCAATGGCATGACCCTGATCGGCGGCGTGCGTTGACACACAGTTCGGACTGGATGGACAGGGGGGGAGGGTCCGTAAGCTCATCGAGTGTGCACTGTACGCCTCTGGCACAATCGACTGCAACCAACACCGTTGCATCAGCGTGACTCGAACCTCATGGGTGCCACACTCGGAAGGTTGGATGGGGACTGATCCGGACTTTCCGCTGAGATCAATACGACACCGTGGTCAATATCGGTCTGGCCTCGGGCTGAGCCTCGACCGTTACAGCGATTCGTCCAACAATGCGCCCGTCTTCGGTTTCCACGTCCACCCGCCAATCGCCTGGGTCAAGGCGCTGCTTAAAGCTATAGGCCCGGTAGCCGCCTGCACGGCCCCCGGAGATCTTAAGTGGAATCCGGTCGGCATGGGTGAACGGCCGGCTGCTGTCGGTCCGAACATACCAATGATGATAGATGGTCGTATTCAAATCGACCGGCGCGAACACGGCGCTGAAACAATAGACCGGCTCATCGGCCGGGAACGTCGTATCCGAACGCTTCCAAAACTGATACCACCGTTTGTCGAATGACAGCTCGAACCGGTCTCCGGCTTTCTTCACTTCATGGTAGATGCCTCCATACTTGAGCGAGAGCGGCACAGGCGGAATCCAGTTCAGAAAATAGAACCCGATCAGGAGGCCAATGAGCGCGCAGGCAGGAGTCGTCACGCCGACCGCTTCGTGCCTGGACCGATCCGGATTGTCCCGATAGATCAACTGTACGACACGGAAGGAGACGGCGGCGCTCAGGGCAGCGCCAAGTAAGAAGACCGCCACGTTCATGTAGCCGGTCATCACCGGCAGGAAAAACGTAAAAAATGCGAAACACACGAGCGCATAGAGGCTCACGAGCAGACGGAGGCTGGACAACCGATTGCGTAGGAACTCGTTGACAACCAGCACGACGATCAACAGCGCAAAGAACACGGCGGTGCCGGTGAGCGTGGCACTCTGCGAATAGAAGACTGCGTAGGCGCTGAAAAGATTCCCCAGTAAAAACTGGACAGCCATGGGGTAATAGGGCCGCATCTGCAACACCCAGCGGACAGCAGGCGAAAGTCCTGCGGCCTGCTCGCGGTCCGGCAACGGCTCGACTCCCAGTCGACCCGTCAGCACGATGAGCACACCCAAGAGCAGCACATAGATCAGCAGAATGAGATTGTCGAACAGCCGATCGATGCGGGTGAGGGTCAGCGTGTCGTAGGTGACGCCTGAGAGGAAACACACTGCTGGAAGCACAGGCCTGCTGAAGGCCGATTGGATCCTCGCCAGCGGGCTCATGCTCCTACTGTGCGAAATCTGGCCTGATTCATCAACGAAAAATTAGTTCCCTGAAAGTTGTTTTATGGGTTGCTCAAACCGATCGTCCGGCAAGACCGCAGCGAGCGAGAACGCGGCTGGCGGTCGGTTTCAGCAACCCTTAGACGAATGCCGGGAGCGGTGCGTAGACGACGGAATGGCCGACCAGCTGTTCCAACCAACCCGCCATGGCTTCCTCATTCAGCGGCGCTTTATTCAAACGAATCTCGATGCCGAAGCCGGTGTGGGAACCGACGAGGCCAATGATCGCCGACGCCTCTTCGCCTTCTGGCAGCAGGTCCTGCGTGTAGAATTCACAGAGCGTGGCATAGAGACGTCCGGCCGGCCGAATGGCATCGAGGATTTCCGGCAACTCATCGAGGGGACAGTGGACCGAGCAGCGATAGGCCAAACGAGCCGAAGGCTCGACAACCTGAAACTCCGCCAACGCCTCTTCGGAAAATCCGGTCAAATAGGCACGTACCCCCGCCGGCTCTGGAGCATAGGTCGCGGCGAGCTGACTGGCGGGAACGAGAAATTCGTAGGCGTCCGACGTATTGTATTCGAACTGGCACGGGCCGAAGGCGTCCGGCCACGAACAAAAGAACGGATTCGACGGATCATGCGGTGTGAGCGTTACTGCCTCCTTCTCGATCCTTGTGTCGACCGGCAACTCCAAGGCCATGATCGCATCGAGAAATGCGGCGCGCCGTTCATCCAGCCACTGGGCTCGCCGGCCGTCCCCACGCGTTTCGCCCGGCGTGATGACCTCACCGGTCTGAAGACGAATCCGGATGAACGAATGGGTGTGCCGAAATCCAAGCCAGAGCATGGCCTTCTGTTCGTGCAGGGCCAGGCGCTCCCGGATGCGCCACGGATGGCTCACGGAACAGTAGGTGCCGACATTCTGATAACGTTGATAGACGGTGTGGTACGCCCCGGCGAGCAAGAAGAAATCCCCGCGCCACTTCTCCCGCACATGAACCAACGTGACGTCTTCCGTCGCCCACGGATCGAGCTGATCGAAATCGTCGGGAGCGTCAACGGTCCACTCCTCGACATAACAGATGACATCGCTGGCCGGCGCCGTCGGCTTCAGACCGAGAGCCAGCAACCGGTCGCCGACGGCAAGCGCTTGGCTGAACGTCAGCGGAGCCGTCGTCTCCCAACGTCGTTCACGCACCGTGGAAAATTCCTTAGGCTGAGGTCAAGGCTCAGGTAAAGCGTGGGACCCCGTCGACCCCAACTCACTCAACCTCAACCCCGGCCTCAACCTTCCATGAGGTTACCGGGCCGGGCGCAACGCCTTTTCTGCGATTTTTGTATCGGCGACCAGCCGGTCGATCCCGTCCATCACGGTCGCCGCCAGCAACTCTTGCACATCTGCCTCGTTGAACCAAAACACCGTTCGGGTCTGCGCCCCTTCAATGGTGCGTGTGGTCGTGCTCTTGTCGCCAAGATTCTTGGCCTGAATTGTCATCAGGTTCTTGGTATCGATCACGGTGGAAAACACCCGGCTCCTGGCGTTGGCGGAGAAGTCTTGGATCTGGCCGCTGATCACAATATCGGCGTCGGCCTCCGAACCGGCTTGGCCCAGGCGCACATTCCACGGCCGCTCTCCCCAACCACGCGATTTCAACCGGGTGACCAGCGCCTGGGTCACGACGTCGGCCGGGTGTCCGCCCGCTACATCGAAACGGGTGACCCCGCCCCAGAGGTGGCTCCGCGCTCCGATATGCGCCTTATTGGCACGCCGATCTTCAAACGGCTCAATCACAATCTTCACCGGCTCCACACCGGATGGCTGCGCCGCCGGCGGCTTCGCCTGAAAGCTAAGCACATGGGTCTCACCTTTTCCTGCGCACCCAGCCGCAACCATGACAGTCAACACCGTGCCTACAATCAGCGACATTCCGGCAAGAGATGGTTTCACAATATCCTCCTTCAGACAGACCACTGCGCACATGACGGTGCACCAGTCTACCCAAGTTGCCGAGCGGACACAATCTGATGGGAAGGGCAACTCAGGAAGCGACCAGAGGGAGCATCGCTCGAACGCTCTCGCGACTGAACTGCGGCAACTGCCCCGTCCGAATCCGATCGTCGGTCAGCGGCACACACCGAATGATTTTGAGGAACGACCGCTCCGCCAGCACAGCGGCGAGCCGGGCTTTCCGATCGTGCGTGATGGGCAATGTATACCCCTCGCCCCGTTTCCATTCCCACAGGGTCGGTGCCAGGGACAGCTCCAAGTCATGTCCGGCCAGTTGATGGAATCGATCGACGAAGTGTTTCTTATACCGCCGCATCTCCGCCCCTTCGAGAATCAGCGCGCAGGACATATGATGCCCCCACCACACCAATGTGCGAAACGTGAACTTGTTCACCCCGTTGAAGTGCTTGGGATAGTCCAGATACTGAAACGGGAAGTCTTCCAGATGCTCGCCCTTCACCAGTTGATGGGTGTCTGGATTGAACCCGGGCGGCGTCACCAACGGCACGCCGGCCAACTCCGTCCGCAATGCGCCGAGCGTGGCCTCCAACTGCGCGCGAACCTTCGCCGTGATCGCGGCTTTCTTGCGGAATAATTGCGCGTCAGCCAGTAAAGCACATTCGTCGTCGGTGAACGAACTGGCGTGGGACATGGGGCATCAACCGTTGGCTTCCGACCATCAATTCTTGTGATGCGTTTCGAACGCCGACACGTGAAGCGCGTAGTGGCGCCGACAGTCCGCGCAGCGCAGGACCACGACGTCCTGAAACACGTCCATCTCACGGAGCGTCAAGGATGCCCGATGGGTTATGATGCAGGCACCGAGCAGCGTCTCCGCCGACACATCCTCGCCTGTCGCGTCTGCTGCGGCCGTTCCCTGACCAGCCGGATCCTTGGGAACGACCCGGTCAATCGCAAGATAATGCCCCGACCGGCATGAACTGCAGGCCAATACAACCGTTCGATCGTCCCCCATCCGCTTGACCGCCAAACAGAGGGGATGGACCGACCAGCATTGTTGAAGAAACGCTCCACTACGGACGATGTTGGTCATCGGCCCTTCTTACCTCCAGGCCATGCAGTGCCGCCGAAACTGTACCTAAGGAAGCCAGCTTGCGATCCAGCGTTCAGGAGCCGACGGCCACGGGGATGTCGGGGCCTTTCGCCGAGGAAGGAACGGTGGTGCCGTCTTGGACAGCCCGGCAATCTTTACAAATCCGAGGTCGTGCTTTCAAAAAGGAGACTTTTCCGCTCGCAAGACAACTGTAGTGGACGAATTCATCGCACACTGAGCAGCGGGACCACCCGCCGCGAAACAGCGTCGTATCCCGATAGAGGCCTTGTTTGCAGACTTTGCAATGCCGCGGCTCGACCCCAAGGAGCATCGGCTCCCATTCGCCGCCCGCTTTTCTGATGCTCATGGGAAGGGAGTATAGCGAGCGGCCCGGCGGAAAAACAAGCGAGGGAATTTCACCCTTTGTACCGAAGCCGCTCGGACAGCTCCTCATACACATGCCGACGGTGCCCGACAGCCATCACTCGAATGGTTTGTGTTTTCTGATCGACGGCATAGACGATGCGAAAACGGCGCACGCGATACTTTCGAAGCCCATCGAGTTCGCGCTTGAGCGGCTCTCCACATTCAGGATCAGCGGCAATGGCCCGAACGGCCGATTTGATGGATCGTTTCAGATCGGGATGGAGCGAGCGGATCACCTCCGCGACATGCGGAGGAATGTCCGGACGGAACGGGATCACGCAGTACGCCG